>NZ_JBBYGR010000036.1:0-27865 GCF_038405005.1 Xanthomonas sp. JL1
AGTCGTGAGCTGCGCCGCAATCAGCACGCTGCGCGGTACCAGCCCGATCACGCGCAGCGCATCAGCGCCCATCGGCGCACACAGGCCAGCCGGCGTCCACGCATTCGCGCCGAGCGTATCGGCCAGATCGAGGTTCTGCTGAGGGAGGACGTCAGTCCCGAACAGATCGCCGGTCGCACCGGCTTGGCCAGTCACGCATGGATCTATCGGCACATCGACGCCGATCAGAAGCGCGGTGGTCAGTTGTTCATGCATCTACGCAAACGCCGCCGCAAGCGCCGTCGACGTGGCGTGCGCGATGGCCGCGGGCAGCTGCAACGGGCGACGCATGGGCGGAGTGCCTTGATGGGCGACGCGTCATCCTCACCCTTGGTGGCGACCGGCCACGCGTGTCGAAGGTCACTGCATCGCACGGTACGTGACTGGATCGCGCTGAGGCTACGCGCTACCTGCAAGCCGCAGCCAACACTCCGTTACGTGTGCGCTGCTTGCGGATCATCGTGCTCAGAGGCGGAGCAGCGTGTTGCTCGCCGGCTTTGGGCGCGTCGTCGTCAAACCAGGGGATGTGCTCGCCGATTTGCCTCCGGACAGCGCTTGCGACAGCAAGCGATCTATCAGGCACCCGCCCAAACGCAAAAAAACCCCGCCGAAGCGAGGTTTTTTACGATCTACCGTGAGTCGTGGTGCCCAGGAGAGGACTCGAACCTCCACGAAGTTGCCCCCGCTAGCACCTGAAGCTAGTGCGTCTACCAATTCCGCCACCTGGGCGACTCAGTGGGCGAATTGTGCAAGCTGCGCGCAAGACTGTCAACGCATCCGCCACATTTTTTCCTGGCGACGTGCGCCGCATGGCAACCGAACCAGCCCGAGCTGGCGCACGCACGCTTCAGTGCATGCGCCCACTACGCTCACGGCAACTGCGCGGCTTGCAGCGTGACCGCTGCGCTCTGCACGGGTTCGCTCGCCGAGCGCGCCAGTTGCACGCGATAAGTGCCCGCCGCAATCGTCCAGCGACGTGCCTGGGCGTCGAAGTCGGCCAACGTCTTTGGCTCGGCTACTACCTGCACGCTACGCTTTTCGCCCGGCTTGAGCGTGAGCTTCTGCCAGCCGATCAGCCGCAGCGGGGTGGCGTGGCCGTCGGGCAGGGTGACGTAGAGCTGTGGCACGGCGGCGCCTTCGCGCTGGCCGATATTTTCCACTTCGAAGCTGGCGGTGAGCTGGCTGCCGTTCGCCTCCACGCGCAGTCCATCCATGCGGAACTGCGTGTACGACAGGCCATGGCCGAACGGATAACGCGGGGTCAGCTTGTGCGCGGCGAACCACTTGTAACCGACGTTGGCGCCTTCGATGGCGTAGTCGATGGTGTCTTCGCCCGGCTTGGCCGGTTTGAAGCCCAGGCCCGGAATCGAGGGGCGCGGCAGCTGCGATTCGTCCACCGGCCAGGTCACCGGCAAGTGGCCGGAAGGATTCACCGTGCCGGTCAGCAGATTGGCGATCGCCTCGCCGCCACCGATGCCCGGATACCACGCTTGCAACACCGCCGGCACGCGCTCGGCCCACGGCATGCGCACCGGCCCGTTGGTTTCCAGTACCACGGTGGTTTTGGGGTTGGCTTTGGCCACCGCTTCGATCAGCGCGTCCTGGTTGTCGGGCAAGCGCATATCCGGCAGGTCCACCGATTCGGTGGCCCATTGGGTGGCGAACACGATCGCCACGTCGGCCGCCTTGGCGGCGCGTGCGGCAGCGGCGCGATCTTTGCCGTCGACGTAATCGATCTGCGCGTTCGGCAATGCCGCGCGCAGCGCCTGCAGCGGCGAGGACGGGTGGATGATCACCGGGCCGGGCCAGGTGGTCGGGGTGATGCCGGGCACCGCGTTGCCGCCGTTGATGGTGACGTCCACGCGCGAGGAGCCGCCACCGGACATCACGCCCTTGTCGGCGTAGCCGCCGATCACGGCAATGCGGCGCACGTCCTGGGACACCGGCAACATGGCCTGCTCGTTGCGCAGCAAGACGCTGCCTGCTTCGGCCACATGCTGCGCAGCCAACAGACCGGCCTTGCCATCGATGGGTTGGCGCTGGGTCGGGTAATCGAACGCGCCATGCGCGAACAGGCTGCGCAGGATGCGTTTGACCATATCGTCGAAGCGCGCGCGTGGCACCACGCCGGCAGACACCGCCATGCGCAACGGTGCATCGAAGAACACCGCCACGTCGAACACTTCGCCTGCCGATTCTTGATCCAGACCCGCCAGCGCCGCCTTGGAGCCGCTGTGTACGCCGCCCCAATCGGACATTACATAGCCGGGGTATTTCCATTCCTGTTTGAGCACCTGGTTGAGCAGGTAATCGTGCTCGCAGCCGTAGACGCCATTGATCTTGTTGTACGAACACATCACCGAGGCCGGGTCGCCGATCTTCAGCGCGATCTCGAAGGCCAGCAGGTCCGATTCGTGCATCGCCTGCTCGCCGATCTGGGCGCTATGGAAGTTGCGCCGTGTCTCCATGTCGTTGAGCGCGAAGTGCTTCATTGTCGACAGCACATGTTCGCTTTGCACGCCGCGAATCGATTCACCGACCATGGTGCCGGCCAACAACGGATCTTCACCCGCGTATTCGAAATTGCGTCCGTTACGCGGGTCGCGCTGCAGATTGACGCTGCCGGCGAGCAATACGTTGAAGCCCTGCTGCCAGGATTCGCGGCCCATGGTCTTGCCACCGGCATACGCCAATTGCCGGTTCCAGCTCGATGCGGTCGACAGAACCGATGGCATTGCGGTGGCGTAGTCGCCCTTGCGGATGCCGCCGGGGTTGGTCACGCCCACGCCGGCATCGGCCAGCTGCTGCGCGGGGATGCCCAGCCTTGCGATACCGGGCACGTAGCCAGCCGAACCCAGCGCGCCTGCAGGCTTGGGAATCTTGTCGGTGCCCAGGCCCAAATAGCTGCGCAGCATCTGGAATTTTTCGTCTTCGGTCATTTGCGCCAGCAAGCGGTCGGCGCGCTGGTCCGCAGTCAATGCGGTGTCCCTCCACGGCTGGGAGGACGGCGCGTTTTGCGCGGCTGCCAGTGGTGCAGTCAAAGCGATGCCGAGACCCAAGCCCACCGCCAGAATCAACGGACGAGGGCGATGTTGGCGGCGTGTAAAGGTTTTCATATCAAGCTGCGGCACGGCGTGTCCTTGTAGTGCTGGGTCATAACGAATCAGAGGGGCACCGAAATGGCTGATCAACTGGGCGCGAAGTCGGTCTGCGCGGTGCGGAGTAACGGATAGAGCTGGTAGCGCTCATCCCACGATGCATGGCGCTTGGCGAAGAATTCCAGGCGTGCCTGCGGATTCTTGGCAAAGTCCGAATCGCTGGCGATGCGCTGTTCGAACTGCGCCTTCAATGCGTCATCTTTGGCAAGCATGTCGCGCGCCACTTCTTCGGCGACATAGGCTTCCATGTATTCCTTACGCTCGAACGCGGTAGTGAAAAAGCCCCACTGCAGCAGCGAATCCGGTGCCTGCGGTTCCAGCATCGCCATTACCAGACGTGCCTTGGGTTGCGCGATCGGTACGAACAACGAGCCAGCCGGCACGGTGCGGGTTTCATCGCGCCTCTGGCCGCTAAGTTTGACGGTCTGATGGCTTTCGTTGGAGCGTGCCGCGAACGTGACGGTATCGGCGCGGACGGTCTGCACCGGGCGCTCCGCTGCATTGCCGATCGTCTGAAACGCGATGCCATGCAGGCGCAGTTTTTCGCTTACCAAGGCGGCTTGCGCCGCCGGCACGAGATAGCCACCGCGCGGGGCATCCACCACCACATCGGGCTTGATCTGGTCGCGCAGGGGTACCTTCCAGATTTGCGGTTTGCTCTCGTCGTAGCGCGTCATCAGCGCGCCGGAAATCGGCGACGGCGTGCGCGTATACGCGTAGCCACGAAACGCGACCGTGCGCGCTTGCGGGCCGGCCGCAAAACTCAACGGCTCGGACGTGCCAGCCAGGTGCGTGGCGCGTTGATCGGCAACCACTGCGTCGGTGCGCCACTGCGCGTCGTTGCGTGCAGCCTGCTGCAGCACCGAGACGATGGCATTGCGGGTGACTCGCACGCGCGTGGGGTAATCCTTCCACGAATGCGTTTCCACCAACATGCCGAAGCGGTTGCGCAGCAGGAAATAGCCGTGCGAAAAACGCGGCGGCGACACATCGTGTGCAAAGCCGGAGCCAGGGTCGTCTTCGTGCACGAACGACGGGTCATACGGCAGCGGCAGCGAGCCCTGTTTTTTCAGATCGGCAAGCACCGCGTCGCGCCAGCGGGTGCCATCGCGCTGCAAGGTCGCATCGCCGGCATGCGCTGGTTCCACCTGCACCGGCACGTCGTGCTCGAACTTGGCACCATCGGTGACGTGCAGGTCCACGTACATCAGCGGGTCCCACTGCTGCACCAGTTGCAACATCGCCTGCATTTCCGGCGCGTCGGCCTTGACGTCGTCGCGATTGAGATTGAAGTTCTGTGCGGTGGTGCGCCAGCCCATCTGCTCGGTGCCGCGTTGAGTGGGGCGGTTCCACGCACCGCAGCGCTCATGCCCATCGACGGTGAACACCGGCACGAACACCCACACCAGCTTGTCGAGCACGCCTTTGCCGGCCTTGCCGTCGAGCAGCTCGCGCAGTGCCAGAAAGCCCGCGTCCTTGCCATTGATCTCGCCGGCATGGAGGCCGCCCTGGATCAACACCACCGGCAGTTTTTGCTGCGCGGCCGATTGGGCGTCGAGCGCGCCACTGGTGGAGGCGACCAAGGCCTTCATCGGCCGGCCTTCCGGCGTGGTGCCGAACTGGATGCAACGCACCGCCTGGGGGGAGCGCTGCGCAAACGCATCGCACAGCGCAATGACTTCATCGTAGCGCCCGGTCTGCACGAAGCCGCTGCGCTCTGCCTGCGTACTCAGGGGCGTGGCAGCCAGGGCGGCAGAGGTGGACGTCAGCAGCAACAGGCGCAGGGCCAGGCGGGTGAAACGGGGCATCCAGCTGTCCAGTGTTCCAGGAAAATATCTGCAACGTAGCCGAGCCAGCGTGCAAGGCCAATCTGCACTGCATCATGGCCTTGTCGCAATCCCTGCCACGTGCGGGTTCAAACCGAACACGGCACTGGGTTTTTGCCGACCACGTAATCAGCATGCGAGGCGGGAGCAAACAACGCGCAGCCCGCGCAACGTCGGCCCCAGCCAACCTGCGCGACCTCGTCGCCCTTGGGAATAACGTCTGCCAGCCGCATCCGCTCAGCGCCCGTGCGTGGCAGTTCGGGCGGGCAATGGCGGCATGCGTGCGCCCGCCGGTACGATTAGGGCCTGTCTTCAGCACGACCGGACTGCCTTTGACCACCTCCATCTCGCCAGGCGCTTGTGCCGGCGCGCGGCTGCCGCGCCAGATTCCTTTCATCATCGGCAACGATGCCTGCGAGCGTTTCAGCTTCTACGGCATGCGCAACATCCTGGTGCAGTTCCTGATCACCTGGCTGTTGCTGCAGGAGATCAGCGGCCCCGGGCGCGAAGCCGAGGCCAAGCACATCCTGCACAGTTTCATGATCGGGGTGCATTTCTTCCCGCTGCCGGGCGGCTGGCTGGCCGACCGCTTTTTGGGCAACTACAACACCATTTTGTGGTTCAGTTTGGTTTCTTGCGCCGCGCATGCCTGCCTTGCGCTGTTCGAAGGCAGCCGCGACGGGTTCTTCCTTGGCCTGGGCCTGATCGCGCTCGGCGCGGGCGGCATCAAACCGCTGGTGGCTTCGTTCGTGGGCGACCAGTTCGACCAGTCCAACAAACATCTGGCCAAGCTGGTGTTCGACGCCTTTTATTGGATCATCAATTTCGGCGCGTTGTTCGCTTCGCTGTTGATTGCGCCGGCGCTGAAGAGTCTTGGCCCGGCCTGGGCATTCGGCATTCCCGGCATCCTGATGTTGGTGGCCACGCTGGTGTTCTGGCCGGGGCGCAAGCGCTATGTGCTGGTGCCGCTGCCGCCGAAGGACCCGCATGCTGTGGGTGCTGCTATCGAACGTTGCGGTGCGCAACGCGACGGTGACCGCGCATATCGCCGATACTGGGCTCAGCGACGCGGCATTCTTGATGTTCTTCTTCGCGGCTTTTGCGTTCCTGGCGGCCCTGGCCTTCGGCCTGTACGCGCGCCGGTGTCGCCTGGTCGACAATTACCGTACTGCCTGAGGTCTGCATGATTACCCTGATCCTGATCGCCATCACCGGCATCGTCTCTTGGATGGCGTTCAACAACCGGAAGTTGAGCGACCGGCTGATCCTGTGGCCGCCGGCGGTGGACAAGCACAAGCAATACGACCGGCTGGTGACCTACGGCTTCATCCATGCCGACCTGGGGCACCTGGTCTTCAACATGGTGACGCTGTTTTTCTTCGGCCGGGTGATCGAGAGCGTGATGGCTCAGCTCACCGGCAGCGTGCTGACCTATCCGTTGTTCTATCTGGCTGCACTGGCGGTCTCGATCCTGCCGAGCTACCTGAAGAATCAGAAGAATCCGAATTACCTCAGCCTGGGCGCATCCGGCGCGGTCTCGGCGGTGTTGTTCGCCTTCATCCTGCTGCAGCCATGGACGATCATCCTGGTGCTGTTCATTCCGGCACCGGCGATCATCTATGCGGTGTTCTACGTCGGCTACAGCCTGTGGATGGACCGCTGTGGCGGCGATCGCATCAACCACAGCGCGCATCTGGCCGGTGCCGCGTTCGGTGTGATGTTCATGCTGATCATGGAGCCGCGCGTGTGGCAGGTGTTTCTGGAACAGCTGTCCAATCCGCGCTTCGGCTGAGCGGGGCTGGCAAGATGGTCGCGCTGGCGTGAGGTCGCTGGCCTACTGCAGTCGTCTGTTCATAGCGAGCCTTTCTCAGGCGTCGCGAAGTGCCAACGGTGATTGCAGCAAGCGCAGCGTGCCGCTCGACGGCAGCAGCGTCGAATGGACTTGGTCGTTGCGGGAAACGGATAGGGAGCGTGCTTGCCAAGACCGAGCCGGCGCTGACGCGCGATGGTGGCATGGGCTTGGCAAATGACGGCGACCTGTAAGAGGGGGGGGCGCAGTCACGGGTCAGGTGCAGCGATGCCTAAACTGGCTGACATCTCTCACTTGATCCTGCTACAGGCAGGCCGTCGGTACGCAGCCGGCGGCGGTTTACTCCATGATCGACGACTGCGCAGCGGACGAGACCGCCACTGCGCAGCGACGCCAGCTCAGGCCGCGTTGCGTTTCTGGTCCGCGCTGGACGCCACGCCATAGGCCTGCTGCAGGCGCTCGTACACGGTATCGTTGAGCTGTGTGAAATCCGGATTGTGGGTATCGCCTTTGAGGGCGAACTGCAGCAAGTTTTCCAGCAACGAGCTATCGCTGTCTGCGCTGTGTTCGGCCGAATCGTGGTTCATGCGGTGGCTCCTTGTTATATAGGCGAAGACGTTGGCGGCTTTCGCAGACCGGTTGCAGCCATTGCCTTCAGGCCAGCTATCGGCGCCCTCCGAGCGAACTTGAGCGTGTTTTCTACACGCTTCGCCACCGATCACAGCATCGATTCACTTTCACGCAGGCGCGGTATCGCGCTGGTCACACTGATGATCGCTTCCTGCTTGGCGCAGGCAATGAGAGAGATGTCGACAGTGCACGCAGAGCACGATCTGGCCGGGCAGCGTTTCAATATAGGCACCGATGGACATCGCGCCGAGCTGGCGTATCGCCGCGAGGGTGAGATCATGACCATCACCCACACGCAGGTGCCCGACGCCATCGGCGGACGCGGTATCGCGGCAGTCCTGGTGGCGGCTGCTCTGGACTATGCACGCCAAAGCGGTCTGAAAGTGGTGCCGGCCTGCAGCTATGCCGATGCCTACGTGCGGCAACATCCGCAATTTCAGGATCTGCTGGCTTGACCAGCAGAAGCGTCTTTTCGTAATACTATTGATCAGGGGAGCGGGCGATAATGGGGCGGTTGCTTGGAGTGAAGGCAGTGCGGGGCTTGTTGGTGCTGGCCGTGTTGGCAGGGTGTACGCAGCGCGAACCGACAACTGCAGAGCCAAGCGAGCCTGCAGCCGCCACAGCGCCGCCTGCAGAGCCGATCGTCGTAGAGAGCGGTCCGCTGCAAGATGTGATCGAACATGCGCCCGCCTACATGATTGGCATCAGCTATCCGCACGGGCTGGATGCGTATCCGGAACTCACGGCGCTCCTTCGCGGCTATGCGCAGGATGCGCGCGCCGAACTGATGCAGGCCGTGTCCGGCCTGGGCAACGACAAGCCAGCCGCGCCGTATGAGCTGTCACTGGCGTTCGAGACCGTTTTGCAGACCCCCGACCTGATCGTGATTTCTGCCAACGGCAGCCGTTACACCGGCGCCGCGCATGGCGAGCCGCTGATGGCGCGCTTTGTGTGGTTGGTCAAGGAGCGCAAGCAATTGACCGCGCAGGCGCTGATTCCAGACCCGGCAGGCTGGGAGAAGATCGGTGGCGAGGTGGCGGCGCAATTGCATGCTGCGGCGACCCAGCGCGTTCAAGCCGATCGCGTGCCCGTGGAAGAGCAGGCCGAACAGGTTGCATTGAGCGATCGCATGATTGCGGAGGGTACTGCAGCAAAAGTGGATAATTTTGCACAATTCGTGCCGGTGTTGAATGCGAGCGGGCAGATCGCTGCCGTGCGATTTGTGTTTCCGCCGTATCAGGTGGGCCCATACTCGGATGACATGCAAACGGCAGAAGTTGCTGCGTCCACATTATTACCATGGGTCGCACCGGAACATGTACATCTCTTCGCTCGCTGAGGTGTTGCGCCACGCGTGATGTGATTGAATAGGCCGGCCATTCAGTAATGTATTCAAACGGGTGATATGAGTAGTTTCGATCCAACCGCAAGTCGCGTGGACCACACCTGCATCCGTTATCCGGCGTTCCCGCGGGAGCCGGCAGTGCTGGTGAGACTGATCAAGCATATCTACAAGCGACTGCATACGCATGGCTGCACGCTGCTCAAGCCGTATGGCATCAGCCCGCCGGAATACGAGATTCTGATGATGCTTTATGGCACACCAGCGCAAGCGATTACGCCGACCGAGGTAGCCGAAGCCGCCAGCGAAAAACCGGCCAACATTACCAGGCTCACCGATCAGCTGTGCGAAAAGGGGCTGATTACGCGTTCGAGTAGCCCGGACGATCGACGCAAAATCGTATTGACGTTGCTGCCTGCGGGGTTGGCCTTGATCGAAAGCCTGTTGCCCGATGTCTGCACGTTGGTGAATGCAGAAACGGCCAGCATGAGCGAGGCAGAGCAAGTGCGTTTGGAGAGGCTGTTGAAGAAGCTGCTTGATGGTGTGGACGCGATCTCCGAATGAGCACTGCCGTACCGTGCGAACACCGTCGTGGGGTTCGTGGTCGAGTGCCGGTGCTCTAAGCGCCAGCGCCTGAGTGCATTCGGCGCGCGGATCAACGCCAGTGGCGCGCGCGCGCACTACGCTCGCCTTCGGCGTCTAGGGCCTGACCGTCGATGCGGGCATCGATGGCATCCAACAAGGCGGCCGGCAGTGTGCTGGAGGCCATGCGCAACTCGCTGTCGTTGCGTTGCGGCTGCAGTGGCGAAACTGCTTCGATGCGCCAACGCTCACCCTGACGACAGGCCAATCCAGCGTGGCTGGATTGCAGCGAAAAGCTTCGGCAATAGCGTCCATCGTGCGCGCGAAAACTCAGGCCCATACGAATCTTGCCCTGCTGCTCGCCGGAAAGCTGACGGTCCAGCGCCAGCGCAAGTGTACCGCTGGCGTCATGTCCTTGCTCGGCCAGCAGGGCAGACGGCGCGGGCTGCGCCGGCTGGCGTTGCCAGAGCCAGAGGCCGATCAGCAGCGCGGCCGCGATGGAAGTGGGCACGGCCCAACGCCGCGTTGCGTGCTGCCGCGTCGCCGGCGCTTGGATGGGAGCAGTGGCGGTGACGACAGACGTCTGTGGTGAGGCCGGCGGGCGCTGTCGCGCCGCATCCAGCAAGTGCGCCGGGATGGGTTCTTCGAGCACCGATGCATAGCCGTTACGCAGTCGCGCTTTGACCTGCTGCAACTGACGCACGTCGGCGGCCCGCTGCGGATCTGCCGCGAGCACGGCCTCGACGCGTCCGGCCTGGTCGGGTGTCAACGCGCCGTCTGCGTAGGCCAGCAGCGTGGATTCGTCGATGTCCTTCACGATTTTTCCTCTAATAACGCCTGTAGCGCTTCGCGGCCGCGTGCCAGGCGACTGGTCAGGGTGCCGATCGGGATTTCCAGGACCGCTGCAGCGTCCCGATACGACAACCCTTCGATCAATACCAAGGCGATCGGCCACCGTTGCTCGTCGGGCAACTGCGCCATTGCCGCCTGTACCGCCATCCACTCCTGCTGGCGCTCCATCGGGCTGTCGCCGACCTGTTCTCCTTCTGCGGCGCTGACGAACAGCTGGCGTCTGCGCCGCTGCGCGCGCACTTCATCGAGCCATGCATGACGGATGATGCCAAACAGCCAGTATTGCAGCGGCGTTTCCGGCCGCCACTGCGCGCAATGACGCAACGCCCGTTCGATCGCCACCTGCAGCAGATCGTCGGCATCGGCCGGATGGCCGGCAATCGCGCGTGCGAAGCGCCTAAGTCGCGGGAGCAGTGCGCAGATGCCGTCGCTGACGGTTACCACAGGATCAAGATCGTTCATCAGCTATACGTCTGGCAAGGTGGTTTTCTTCCGCGCGCGCTGCAAAGCGTTCACGGTGCGTCTGCGAGGCGTGATTAGTGTGGCATGGCGTGCAACAAGCAACCATGGTGGGGTGGACGATGGCGAAAATGCGCGGCATGCGCTGGTGCTGGCTTGCAATGCTGGCCGTCGGCCAGCCGGTGTCGGCGCAACGTGCGCTGCCCTCTGTCGGGGGACTGGCGAACGACGTGACGCAAACCGTACCGCCGCTGTCGGCTGCGCCGGATCGCGTGTTGCAGCAAGCGCAGGGCGATCTACGGCAGTTGCGCAGGCTGCGCCTGGATGCGCCTGGATGCGCTTGTGCGTGCGCGGCCGCGCGATCTGGATCGCGATGCCGATGGCGCGATCGTGATGCGTGGTCAGATCGTGGCATTGGCGCCGCGTCCAGCGGCCTTGCAGGCAGCACAGAGCGCCGGGTTCGTCGTCGCAGAACAACGCCGCTTCGATGCGCTGGGCCTGCGCGTGGTGGTGTTGCGCGCGCCGCCAGGTCTGGCAACGCAACAGGCGATGCAGCGGCTGCGCCAGCTCGACCCGCAGGGCGAGTATGTCTATAACCACCTTTATAGCGAGTCCCAGGCCGGCGAGGCATCTGCTGCCCAGGCGCCTCCGGTTCCGGCTCAGGCCGATGCAGCGGCTGCGTTTCGGGTGGGACTGATCGATAGCGGTGTCGACCCGGCGCATCCTGCGCTGGCCGGTGTGCAGGTCCAGCGCTGGGGCTGCGGTGGAGGCGCGCCCGCTCAGCTCCACGGCACTGCGGTGGCATCGCTGTTGGCTGGACGCGCGGTCATGCATGGGCCCATCGCGCGCACCGTGTATGCGGCCGATCTGTATTGCGGTGCACCCGGCGACGGTGCAGCGGTCGAACTGGTCGCTGCATTGGCCTGGATGGCGCAGCAAGACGTTGCGGTGATCAATATCAGCCTGGTCGGTGAACCGAACAAGCTGCTGGCGCGCGCGGTGGCCGCCTTGGTGGCACGCGGGCATTTGCTGGTGGCGGCTGTCGGCAATGATGGACCGGCGGCTCCGCCGCTGTATCCGGCCTCCTATCCCGGTGTGATCGGCGTGAGCGCGGTCGATGCGCGGCTGCGTGTCCTGCCGGAGGCCGGGCGCGGTTCCCAGGTCGCCTTTGCCGCGATCGGCGACCTCATTGCCGCCGCGCCGCAAGGGCAGTGGAAACGGCAGCGTGGAACCTCTTTCGCTGCGCCGTTGGTGGCGCGCATCGCGGCGCAATCCCTGACGCAGCCCGATCCGCAGGCCGCTGCTGCGCTGCTTGCACAGTTGCAACGCCGCGCACACGATCTTGGGGCGAGCGGCGTTGACCCGGTGTACGGCTATGGCGTGTTGGGCGAAGAGCTCCCGCTGCAGCGGGAGCCGGGGCGGTGAATGCTTCCTGTCTGCGCACGGTCATGCCGGGATGAACGCTCGCGTTCGGTGCGTATGGTTGGGTGAGGCCGCAGATTGGCTGCGGCAGAGGAGGAGATAGCGATGAAGAACAAGACCTTGATCTCCAGTGCGGTGATGGTTGCGGTATTGGCGCTGGGCCCCGGCCTGGCTGGTGCGCAGGCACTCGGCGGTGCCGGCGGACTCACCGGGACGGTGGGTGGCACAGTCGGTGGGGTGGGCGGTGCGACGCTTGGCGGTAACGTGGCCGGCGCTGGCACCCTGGACGCAGGGTCTACGCTCGAACACGGGCAGCGTGCCGTCGATGTGCAGTCGCGGCATGTGCGTGGCGCGGCGCAGCGCACCGCCGCGCGCGGTGCCGCCGCCGCCTCGGCGACGAAGGATGCGGCCGGCGATGCCGCCATGGGTGCGAAGACCATGACCGAGACGACAGCCGCCAGCAGCGTAGCAACGGCGCGTAACACCGCGCAGATGGCGCGTAGCGGCGCGAACAGTGCTGTCGGCAACGCACAGACTGCCGCCCGTGCGACCGGCTCGGCTGGCATGCAGATGGTCCAAGGAGCCGCTGCCTCCAGCCGTGCCGGCACGCTAAGCACTCCGGCGCTGAGCGGCAGTGGCGCAGCGGGCGGCAGCGCATCGCACACTGCCAATGCCACCCTGAGCCCGTCGTCGGCGCGGGCGTCGGGTGGGGCCAGTGCATCCGGGTCTGGTGCGATGCAGGCCGGGAATGGGCAGGGCAATGCCAGCGGTTCGGTCGGTGCTGGCGTCGACGCCAGCGCTTCGGGCCAGGGGCAGTAACCTGACCTGAGTCCGCGCGAGGCAGATGCGCGCTAGTGAGTGCAGAGGCAGCTCAACGGCGCCCGGATCACCGGGCGCCGTTGTTGTCTGTATAGAGCGCAATGATTTATGTGCCATGGAGTGGAACGCACTGGGCGTGTCAATCCCCACCTGCGCCGCTGGCAGTGCCGCGTACGTGCCGGCCAAGCCGACAAGCCGCATCAACGCATCACTGCGGGCGTCGCTCTATCTGCCCTTCCGGTACCTTCCGTGTGCAGCAGAAATTCGCATCGGCGAAATCTGCGATCAAATGCGACCGGGGACTACTTGGGTACTGCGCTGCATGCAATGAGCGGCGCATACGCGCAACGATGCGGAAGCGCATCCAGAATCTGCGTGCGGCCGGTTTCGACATCGAAGGGCGAGCCGGCGACGGTTATCGCCTGGACATGCCGTTGTATCTGCTGGATGCCCGTCTCCCACAGGCGGGAAAGGGGAGCGCGCGTCGATAGCAGACGAGCGAACGATGCGTCATCGCCCGCCGGAGTGCACTTAGCGTTTTGGCGTTTCCGCTGTCTCGGTCAGGCCACGCTTTTCGAGCAGCGGCTCGATCTGCGGCGCATGCCCGGCGAAGTTCTGGAACAGCTCCATTGCATCCACGCTACCGCCGCGCGAGAGCAGGGTCTTGCGGAAACGATCGCCATTGGCGCGGCTCAGGCCACCGTGCTGCTTGAACCACTGCTGGGTGTTGGCGTCCAGCACTTCCGACCAGATGTAGGCGTAATAGCCTGCCGCGTAACCGCCCATGATGTGGCTGAAATACGGGGTCTTGTAGCGCTGCGGCACCGGCGCATAGGCAATGCCGTCCTGCTGCAGCGCCTTGGCTTCGAAGGCCATCACGCCGGCGGCGTCCGGCACCTGGTTGGCGCTGACCTGATGCCAGTTCTGATCCAGCATCGCCGCACCCAGATACTCGGTGGTGGCAAAGCCCTGGTTGAACTTGGACGTGGCAATCACCTTGTCCAGCAATGCCTGCGGCATCGGCGAGCCGTTCTGATAATGCTTGGCGTCGTGCTTCAGGATGGATGGTTCGTCGGCCCACATTTCGTTGACCTGCGAGGGAAACTCGACGAAGTCGCGCGGCACGCTGGTGCCGGAGAAATACGGGTATTTGACGTCGGAGAACATGCCGTGCAACGCATGCCCGAACTCATGGAACATGGTGGTCACTTCGTCCCAGGTCAGCAGCGTGGGCTGGCCGGCCGGCGGTTTGGGGATGTTGAGGTGATTGGCCACCACCGGCTTGAATCCGGTCAGCTCGGACTGCGACACATAGGCGTTCATCCATGCGCCACCGCGCTTGGATTGGCGCGCATACATGTCGGCGATGAAGATCGCCAACTGCTTGCCGTCGGCGTCGAACATGTCGTAGACGGTGATGTCGTCGCGCTAGGTCGGCAGGTCGGTACGCTGCTTGAAGGTCAGGCCGTATTCCTGATTGGCTGCATAGAAAACGCCGTTTTCCAGCACGTTCTTCAACTCGAAGTAGGGCTTGACCTGCGATTGGTCGAAGTTATAATTGGGCTGGCGCACCTTCTCGCTGTAGTAGGCCCAATCCCAGGCTTCCAGCTTGAAGGTCGGCTTGCGCGCGGCCTTTTGTTCCTTGTCGATCATGGCCTGCAGATCGGCGGCTTCGCGCTTGGCATTGGACACCGCAGCCGGCGCCAGTTTGCCCAGCATCGCGTTGACCGCTTCGGGCGTCTTGGCGGTCTGGTTTTCCAGCCGATAGACTGCGTAGGTGGGGAAGCCGAGCAGCTTGGCCTTGTCGGCACGCAGCTTCATGATGCGCGCCACCAGCGCGGTGTTGTCGTACTGGCCGCCGTGGCTGCCATGCGACACCGAAGCGTTGTAGATCTTCTTGCGCAGCTCGCGATTCTTCAGCTGAGTCAGCGGCGGTTGGCCGGTGGTATTGAGCAGCGCGATGACGTATTTGCCGTCGAGGTTGCGTGCCTTGGCGGCTTCGGCGGCAGCGGCGATCTGCTCCTCCGACAAGCCGTCCAGTTGCTTGAGCTCATCGACCACGACCGCGGTGGCATTCACTTCTGCCAGTACGTTCTGGCTGAAGGTGGTGCCCAGGTTGGCCGGCTCGGCGTTCATTGCCTTGAGCGTGGTCTTGTCGGCGTCGGAGAGCTTGGCGCCGTCGCGCACGAAGTCGCTGTCGTACTTCTCGACCAGGCGCACGCCTTGCGCATCCAGGCCCAGCTTGGTGCGTTGGTCGTACAAGGTCTGGATGCGCGCGAACAGCTTGCCGTTGAGCGAAATCGCATCGCGGTGCGCTGCAAACCTGGCCGAGTAGTCGGCCTGCAGCTTCTTGCGTGCGTCGTTGGTGTCGGCACCGACCAGATTGAAGAATACCGTGGTGGCGCGGTCGAGCGTGCTGCCGCTCTTTTCCAGCGCGACGATGGTGTTGTCGAAGCTCGGCTTGGCGTTCTGGTTGGCGATTTTTTCCACTTCCTTCAATTGCTCGGCCATGCCGACATCGAAGGCGGGTGCGAAATCGCTGTCGATGATCTTGTCGAACGGCGGGTAATGCAGCGGCAGCGTGCTGTCGGCAAAGAAGGGGTTGGCTTGGGTAGCGGCCTGCGTGCTGGTGGGTGCGGCGATGCTGTAGGACGGCATGGCGAGTCCCAGGGAAGCGGCCAGGGCAAAAGCGAGACGGGTGGTCAAGAGCGTTGCTCCAAAGTGCGAACCGCCGAGGCTAATCCAGCCACGCGGGACAGGCGTGTGACAAACGGCATGGCTGCAAGGTCGCAGTGCAGCCAATTGGCGGATGTGGTCGACGGGGGAGGGCGACCGCGACCGCATGGCCGCGGCAATGCGGTCGCGCTGCCGAGTACGCGATACGACCGCAGTGCTGCATTCCGACAGCTGCGCTACGCTGGCGTTCCTCTGAACAAGCGAGCCCGGCATGAGCGATCTCTCCACCTTTGAATTCACCGACCTTGAGGGTCGCACGCAGACGATGCGCGACTACGCCGGCAAGGTGCTGCTGGTGGTGAATGTGGCATCCAAATGCGGCTTTACGCCGCAGTACGCCGGCTTGCAGGCCTTATGGCAACGCTATCGCGAGCGCGGGCTGGTAGTCATCGGATTTCCGTGCGATCAGTTTGGGCATCAAGAGCCAGGTGATGCGGCGCAGATCCGCCAATTTTGCTCGCTCGACTACGCAGTGGATTTTCCGCTGGCCGAAAAAATCGAGGTCAACGGCAGCGGCGCGCATCCGCTGTGGCAATGGCTCAAGCACGAACAACGCGGCGTGCTCGGCTCCGAGGCGATCAAGTGGAATTTCACCAAATTCCTGATCGGCCGCGACGGCCGCGTGCTGGAACGTTATGCGCCCACGACCAAGCCGGAAGCATTGGCCGCAGATATCGAGCGTGCATTGGACGCATGATCCCGCAGGGCATAGTGCTCAACCTGTAGGAGCGCACCCGGGCGCGACGAGGCGTTACCGGGAAAGCTTCGTCGCGCCCGGGTGCGCTCCTACGACATCGGGTTTTTCATATGAAATGCCGCACGACGCGGTCTTTCCACGTGCGTCGCATCACTTCTCGACGAACGCACGCTCGAATACGTAATGCCCCGGCGTGCCGATGCGCGGCGAGGTCTGGAAACCGCGGCTATCGAGCAGGGTGCGCAGGTCGGTCAGCATTTGCGGGCTGCCGCAGATCATGAAGCGGTCGTTGGCCGGATCCAGCGTCGGCAACCCGAGTGTCTGCTGCATGCGGCCATCGGCCAGCAGCTCGGTCAAACGGCCTTGATTGGCGAAGGCTTCGCGCGTGACCGCCGGGTAGTACAGCAATTTCTCGCGCAGCAAATCGCCGAGGAATTCGTGCTGCGGCAATTCGCGTTCGAAGTAATCGCGGTAGGCCAGATCCTGCACGAAGCGCACGCCCTGGGTGAGGATCACCTTGTCGAAGCGCTCGTAGGTTTCCGGGTCCTTGATGATCGACAGCCACGGCGCCAGGCCGGTACCAGTGCCCAGCAGGTACAGATTGCGACCCGGATGCAGATCGCTGATCAGCAGCGTGCCGGTGGGTTTCTTGCCGACCAGCACCTTGTCGCCAGGCTGGATGTGCTGCAGCCGCGAGGTCAGCGGGCCGTCCGGCACCTTGATGCTGAAGAACTCCATATGTTCTTCCCAATTGGCGCTGGCGATCGAATACGCACGCAGCAGCGGGCGCGTTTCGGTTTCCAGCCCGATCATCACGAACTGCCCGTTTTCGAAGCGGAAGCCGGCATCGCGGGTCGTGGTGAAGCTGAAGTAGGCATCGGTCCAATGACGGACCTCAAGCACCGTTTCGGCGCCAAAAGCGGAAGATGGATCCCATTCGTTCGCGCACGCCAAGTCCTGCCCGCGAGCTTCTGCCCGGACCCCAACCGGATAGGGTTCAGCCGACTGCAGATCGGGGGGGGGCTCCGCCTGCTGGCGGCCCCCTGGATGGCTTGCCCGCTCGGCGGACGATGTCCCGGACCCGGCTGCCATCTCCCCCTGCGCCCTCGCCTGCGTTCTCGGCGGGCAGCTTCAGCGATCTGCTCCGTCAGTTCGATCCGTCGCTTCTTGATACATCGCTTCTTGATTCGATGCCTGCCGTCGGCACGCCGCATACAGCGGCTGCCCCAGCAGAATGGGATGAGGCGCAATCGGGTCTGCGTGCAGCCGATGACCCGCCACCCACCGTGCGTGTCGCTGTCACTGCCGCGCGGCCGCCGCGCGCCAAGCCGGCCCCGCGACGGCGTGCGGCGCAACCCTCCGACGCTTCGCCGGCCGCGCAGGTGGATCTACGCACGCTCGGCTACAGTCAGCAGCAGCAAGAGAAGATCAAACCGAAGGTGCGTTCGACAGTGGCGCGGCACCACGAGGCACTGGTGGGTCATGGGTTTACACACGCGCACATCGTTGCGCTCAGCCAACACCCGGCAGCGTTAGGGACCGTTGCTGTCACGTATCAGGACATAATCAGGGCGTTGCCAGAGGCGACACACGAAGACATCGTTGGCGTCGGCAAACAGTGGTCCGGCGCACGCGCCCTGGAGGCCTTGCTCACGGAGGCGGGGGAGTTGAGAGGTCCGCCGTTACAGTTGGACACAGGCCAACTTCTCAAGATTGCAAAACGTGGCGGCGTGACCGCAGTGAAGGCAGTGCATGCATGGCGCAATGCACTGACGGGTGCCCCCCTGAACCTGACCCCGGCACAAGTGGTGGCCATCGCCAGCCACGATGGCGGCAATCAGGCGCTGGAGACGGTGCAGCGGCTGTTGCCGGTGCTGTGCCAGGACCATGGCCTGACCCCGGACCAGGTCGTGGCCATCGCCAGCCACGATGGCGGCAAGCAGGCGCTGGAGACGGTGCAGCGGCTGTTGCCGGTGCTGTGCCAGGACCATGGCCTGACCCCGGACCAGGTCGTGGCCATCGCCAGCCACGATGGCGGCAAGCAGGCGCTGGAGACGGTGCAGCGGCTGTTGCCGGTGCTGTGCCAGGACCATGGCCTGACCCCGGCGCAGGCGGTGGCCATCGCCAGCAATGGCGGCGGCAAGCAGGCGCTGGAGACGGTGCAACGGCTGTTGCCGGTGCTGTGCCAGGACCATGGCCTGACCCCGGACCAGGTGGTGGCCATCGCCAGCAATGGCGGCAAGCAGGCGCTGGAGACGGTGCAGCGGCTGTTGCCGGTGCTGTGCCAGGCCCATGGCCTGACCCCGGACCAGGTCGTGGCCATCGCCAGCAATGGCGGCGGCAAGCAGGCGCTGGAGACGGTGCAGCGGCTGTTGCCGGTGCTGTGCCAGGCCCATGGCCTGACCCCGGACCAGGTGGTGGCCATCGCCAGCCACGATGGCGGCAAGCAGGCGCTGGAGACGGTGCAGCGGCTGTTGCCGGTGCTGTGCCAGGCCCATGGCCTGACCCCGGCGCAGGTGGTGGCCATCGCCAGCAGTGGCGGCAAGCAGGCGCTGGAGACGGTGCAGCGGCTGTTGCCGGTGCTGTGCCAGGACCATGGCCTGACCCCGGACCAGGTGGTGGCCATCGCCAGCCATGGCGGCAGCAAGCAGGCGCTGGAGACGGTGCAGCGGCTGTTGCCGGTGCTGTGCCAGGCCCATGGCCTGACCCTGGCGCAGGTGGTGGCCATCGCCAGCAATATTGGCGGCAAGCAGGCGCTGGAGACGGTGCAGCGGCTGTTGCCGGTGCTGTGCCAGGCCCATGGCCTGACCCCGGCGCAGGTGATGGCCATCGCCAGTAATATTGGCGGCAAGCAGGCGCTGGAGACGGTGCAGCGGCTGTTGCCGGTGCTGTGCCAGGACCATGGCCTGACCCCGGACCAGGTCGTGGCCATCGCCAGCAATAACGGCGGCAAGCAGGCGCTGGAGACGCTGCAGCGGCTGTTGCCGGTGCTGTGCCAGGACCATGGCCTGACCCCGGACCAGGTCGTGGCCATCGCCAGCCACGATGGCGGCAAGCAGGCGCTGGAGACGGTGCAGCGGCTGTTGCCGGTGCTGTGCCAGGACCATGGCCTGACCCCGGACCAGGTCGTGGCCATCGCCAGCAATAACGGCGGCAAGCAGGCGCTGGAGACGCTGCAGCGGCTGTTGCCGGTGCTGTGCCAGGACCATGGCCTGACCCTGGACCAGGTGGTGGCCATTGCCAGCAATGACGGCAGCAAGCAGGCGCTGGAGACGGTGCAGCGGCTGTTGCCGGTGCTGTGCCAGGACCATGGCCTGACCCCGGACCAGGTCGTGGCCATCGCCAGCCACGATGGCGGCAAGCAGGCGCTGGAGACGGTGCAGCGGCTGTTGCCGGTGCTGTGCCAGGACCATGGCCTGACCCCGAACCAAGTGGTGGCCATCGCCAGCAATATTGGCGGCAAGCAGGCGCTGGAGACGGTGCAGCGGCTGTTGCTGGTGCTGTGCCAGGACCATGGCCTGACCCCGGCCCAGGTCGTGGCCATCGCCAGCCACGATGGCGGCAAGCAGGCGCTGGAGACGGTGCAGCGGCTGTTGCCGGTGCTGTGCCAGGACCATGGCCTGACCCCGGACCAGGTCGTGGCCATCGCCAGCCATGGCGGCGGCAAGCAGGCGCTGGAGACGGTGCAACGGCTGTTGCCGGTGCTGTGCCAGGACCATGGCCTGACCCCGGACCAGGTCGTGGCCATCGCCAGCAATGGCGGCGGCAAGCAGGCGCTGGAGAGCATTGTTGCCCAGTTATCTCGCCCTGATCCGGCGTTGGCCGCGTTGACCAACGATCACCTCGTCGCCTTGGCCTGCCTCGGCGGACGTCCTGCCCTGGATGCAGTGAAAAAGGGATTGCCGCACGCGCCGGAATTGATCAGAAGAATCAATCGCCGTATTCCCGAACGCACGTCCCATCGCGTTGCCGACCTCGCGCACGTGGTGCGCGTGCTTGGTTTTTTCCAGAGCCACTCCCACCCAGCGCAAGCATTCGATGACGCCATGACGCAGTTCGGGATGAGCAGGAACGGGTTGGTACAGCTCTTTCGCAGAGTGGGCGTCACCGAACTCGAAGCCCGCTGCGGAACGCTCCCCCCAGCCTCGCAGCGTTGGGACCGTATCCTCCAGGCATCAGGGATGAAAAGGGCCAAACCGTCCCCTACTTCAGCTCAAACGCCGGATCAGGCGTCTTTGCATGCATTCGCCGATTCGCTGGAGCGTGACCTTGATGCGCCCAGCCCAATGCACGAGGGAGATCAGACGCGGGCAAGCAGCCGTAAACGGTCCCGATCGGATCGTGCTGTCACCGGCCCCTCCGCACAGCAATCTTTCGAGGTGCGCGTTCCCGAACAGCGCGATGCGCTGCATTTGCCCCTCAGCTGGAGGGTAAAACGCCAGCGTACCAGGATCGGGGGCGGCCTCCCGGATCCTGGTACGCCCATCGCTGCCGACCTGGCAGCGTCCAGCACCGTGATGTGGGAACAAGATGCGGCCCCCTTCGCAGGGGCAGCGGATGATTTCCCGGCATTCAACGAAGAGGAGCTCGCATGGTTGATGGAGCTATTGCCTCAGTCAGGCTCAGTCGGAGGGACGATCTGAACATACCGGTCAGTGTCGTGGGAGGAGTACTGCTCAATTCTACCTCAAGCTGTCCAAATGAGATGAAATCTCATTTGAATGCGGGGATTGGGGAGTCGCAAAAGCGGATCCTTGGGGGTCTGAACGATATGGAGCCAGCGGACCAGTTGCAGCTCAAGCTGATCCCCAATCCCAAATGCCCAATCCCGAAAATCACCGATACCCCGCAGCCTGCAGCTCGAACAGCTCCGCGTAGCGGCCGCCCTGCGCCATCAGCGCTTCGTGGGTGCCGTTGGCTTCGATGCGGCCTGCCGCCAGTACAAGGATGCGGTCGGCCATGCGCACGCTGGAAAAGCGGTGCGAGATCAGCACGGCGGTACGGTTGTCCGACAGCTCCTTGAAGCGTTGGAACACCTCGCACTCGCTGCGCGCATCCAGCGCGGCGGTGGGTTCGTCCAGAATCATCAGTTGCGCATCGCGCATGTACGCGCGCGCGATGGCGATCTTTTGCCACTGCCCACCGGACAGATCCACGCTGTTCTTGAAGCGCCGTCCCACCAGTTGGTTGTAGCCGTCGGGCAGGCTGTCGATCAGCTCGCCCGCCATCGCGCGCTCCGCGGCGGCGTGGATGCGTGGCGTGTCGTCCATCGCATCGACCTGGCCGACGCCGATGTTTTCGCCCACGCTCAGGTGATAGCGCACGAAGTCCTGGAAAATCACCCCCAGGTTGGCGCGTAGATCGTCCAGATCGTAATCGCGCAGGTCGTGACCATCGAGCAGGATGCGTCCTTCATCGGGGTCGTACAGACGCGCCAGCAGTTTGACCAGGGTGGTCTTGCCGGCGCCGTTTTCGCCCACTAGCGCCAGCACTTCGCCGGCACGCAACTCGAAATCCAGATGCCGCACCGTCCACTGGTCGGCATCCGGATAACGGAAGCCGACGTCTTGGAACACGAAGCCCTGGCGGATCGGGCGCGGCACCGGCAGCGCGTTGGGGCGCGAGCGGATTTCCGGCACGATGTTGAAAAACGAATACAGATCGTCCAGATACAGCGCCTGACCTGCGACCTGCGAAAAGCCAATCAGCAAGCCTTCCAGCAATTGCCGCAAGCGCAGGAAGCTACCGGCCAGGAAGGTCAGATCGCCGATGCTGAAATCGCCGCGCACGGTGCGCCAGGCGATATAGCCATATGCCATGTAATAGCCCAAGGTGCCCAGCGCGGCCAGCAGCGCACCCCACATTGCACGCTTGCGCGCCAGGGCGCGGTTGGCCTGGAAGAACTTGTCGGCCAGCCGACGGTAGCGTGCGATCAGGAAGCGGTGCAGGTTGAGGATCTTGACTTCTTTCGCCGTCTCCACGCTGGCGCCGACCTGGCGCAAGTAATCCAGCTGTCGCCGCTCCGGCGTCCACTGAAAATTGAGCGAATACCCCAAGGCATTGAAATGCGCCTCGCCGATGAAGGCCGGAATCAACGCGACCGCCAGCAGCACGATCAACCACGGCGCATAGACCACCAGGCCCACCGCCAGGCTGACCACGGTGAGGGCGTCCTGCACTTGCCCGAACAGCTGGCTCATCAGATTCATGCGGTTCATGGTCTGACGGCGCGCGCGATCCAGCTTGTCCTGCCGGTCGGGATCTTCGAAGTCCTCCAGATCCAGCTGCGCGGCATGTTCCATCAGGCGCACGCTGGCAGCATTGTTGAACAGTTCCGACAGCAGCGCATCGGCGTAGCCGATCAGCCGGCCGAGCAGGTCCGAACCAATCGACAGTGCGAGCTCCAGCGCCAGCAATTCCAGCAGACGATTCAGGCGGCCGCTGCCCAAGGCCTGGGCAAGCGATTCGAACGCCGGCGGTTGGCCGACCAGATGAATCACCTCGTCGATGATCACTTTGCCGATGTACAGCGACGCCACCGGCATCAGCGCGCGCAGCGCGCGCAGGCCGATGCTGCTGGCACTTAACCAGCGGCTGGTCTGCCAGATCTGGCGCAGGAACGGTGGAAGATTGCGCAGCGCATCCAGGCGCTCGCGCAGGGTGGGGCCGGTACGGGGAGCGGCAGGCGCAGTAGCGCCGGAACGGGAAGCTGACATCGCACTAGTGTGCCGCGCCCGGCGTGGGCGCGGGGTGTGGGCAACAGGTAAGAGGCAGGGGCTGGGGCAGTTGCGTGCTCGCCCAGTCGCCGAGCACCGGGCCGGCGTCGGCGCTCAGGCCCCTGTTCGGCGGGCCGGCGGCCGGAGCGCTCCGCTCATTCGCGCGCCGGCCGCCGCGGCTGCGGCCGACCAGCCGGGGACGCCGGGTTTCGAAGGTGGGATCAAGGCTCACGGCGACCAGGACGGAACAGCGGGTGCCGGCGTGACAGCGGGCGCGCCGGTCACTTTGCCCTAAAATGGCCGGGTTTCCCCCCGCCAGCCGCAGAGCCAGCCGTGACCTCGATCAAGCAGGAAGACCTCATCCAGTCCGTCGCCGACGCGCTGCAGTACATCAGCTACTACCACCCGGTCGACTACATCAAGAATTTGTCCGCCGCGTATGAGCGCGAGGAATCGCCGGCCGCCAAGGACGCCATCGCGCAGATCCTGATCAATTCGCGCATGTGCGCCGAAGGCCACCGCCCGATCTGCCAGGACACCGGCATCGTCACCGTGTTCCTGGAAATCGGCATGAACGTGCGCTGGGACGACGCCACGATGGGCGTGGAAGACATGGTCAACGAAGGCGTGCGCCGCGCCTACAACCACCCCGACAACAAGCTGCGCGCCAGCGTTCTGGCCGACCCGGCGGGAAAGCGCGCCAACACCAAGGACAACACGCCGGCGGTGGTCAACACCAAGATCGTGCCCGGCGACCATGTCGAGGTGATCGTCGCAGCCAAGGGCGGCGGCTCGGAGGCCAAGAGCAAGTTCGCCATGCTCAATCCCTCCGACTCCATCGTCGATTGGGTGCTCAAGACCGTGCCGACCATGGGCGCCGGCTGGTGCCCGCCGGGCATGCTCGGCATCGGCATCGGCGGCACCGCCGAAAAGGCGATGCTGCTGGCCAAGGAAGCCTTGATGGAGCCGATCGACATCGTCGACCTGCAGGCGCGCGGCGCGTCCAACCGTGCCGAAGAGCTGCGGCTTGAGCTGTACGAAAAGGTCAATGCACTGGGCATCGGCGCGCAAGGCCTGGGCGGCCTGACCACCGTGCTGGACATCAAGGTCAAGGATTACCCGACCCACGCGGCGAACCTGCCGGTGGCGTTGATTCCCAACTGCGCGGCGACTCGCCACGCCCACTTCACCCTGGACGGCAGCGGCCCGGTGATGCTGGATCCGCCGTCGCTGGAAGACTGGCCCACGCTCACCTACAACCCGACCAATGCGCGCCGGGTCAATCTGGATACCATCAGCAAGGAAGAAGTGGCCAGCTTCAAGCCGGGCGAGGTGATTCTGCTTAACGGCAAGCTGCTGACCGGCCGCGATGCCGCGCACAAGCGCATGATCGACATGCTCAACCGTGGCCAAACGCTGCCGGTGGATTTCACCAATCGCTTCATCTACTACGTCGGTCCGGTCGACCCGGTGCGCGATGAAGTGGTCGGCCCGGCGGGCCCGACGACCGCCACGCGCATGGACAAGTTCACCCGCCAGATGCTGGAGCAGACCGGCCTGCTGGGCATGGTCGGTAAGTCCGAGCGTGGCGATGCGGCCATCGATGCGATCCGCGACAACAAGGCCGTGTACCTGATGGCGGTCGGCGGTTCGGCCTACCTGGTGTCCAAGGCGATCAAGGCGGCCCGCGTGCTTGCGTTCGAAGATCTCGGCATGGAGGCGATCTACGAATTCGAGGTCAAGGACATGCCAGTCACCGTAGCGGTGGATTCCACTGGCGAATCGGTGCACAAGACTGGCCCACGGCTGTGGCAGTCGCGCATCGGCAAGATCCCGGTGGTGGTGGAATAAAAGCGGCTAGCGACACGTAGCGAGCAGTCCTCAGGCGGCATGGGCGTGCAGTAGCTGCAGTCGATGCGCAGCATCAGCCGGCTCTACCAGGCGGCTGCGTAGCAGGTTTGGTCGGCGCTCACACTCAGGAATCTGCATGGCGACGACGCTTTACCACACCCCCAACACCGCAGCGTTTGTGGTGCATTGGCTGCTGATCGAACTGGATGTCCCGCACGAGTTGCAACCGCTGGATTTCGAACGCGGCGAGCACACATCGTCGCAGTATCTGGTGATCAATCCCGCCGGCGTGGTACCCCGCTGGTACTGGATGGGCACGTGCTCACCGAGGCTGCGGCCACCGCGCTGCAGCTGGCCGATCTGCATCCACAGGCGACGCTGGCACCCGCGCCCGGCACACCCGAACGCGCGGCGTACTACACGTGGATGTTCTTCTGCGCCAATACCTTGCAGCCGGCATCCCGCGCCTGGTTCTATCCGAGCGAACCGGCTGGTGCCGAGCATGCCGAGGCTGCACAGGTGCAAGCCCGCCGCAAACTCGAAGCGGCCTGGACCCAGGTCGCTGCGCATCTGCAGGTCCATGGCCCCTATCTGCTGGGACACACCTTGTCGGCGGCCGATTTCATGTTGACCATGCTGATGCGCTGGTCGCGCAACATGCCACGCCCGACCGATACCTGGCCGGCGCTGCAGGCGCATGCAACGCTGATGAAGGCGCGCCCAGCGTTCCAGGAAACCTATCGCCGGGAAGGCCTGACCGACTGGACCTGAGCCGCGTCGCGGAGTGCGAAACGCTGCGCAGGACGGCAAGGAGATTTTTCGACGTTTGAAGTGATTGCAAGAAAGCTTCGGCAACGGCGAGATTGCCGGGGCAGGGCGGGCCGAAGTGTCTTGCAACATGGTTTGTAAAATCAAAAAGCCGGCATGCGTACATGCCGGCTTTTTATAGGATTAACGCATGCGAGTTTATCGATTAACTCCAGCGCATGCGTTCAACGACCACGACTGCGTGCTGGAAATCGGAAGACGTCAGCGCCTGTCGTACCCATCGGGCGTAGAGCGGCCAACAACACGTCGCGAGCAGCTTCAAGTGGGCGCGGATGGCGCGCTCAGAACCACAGTGGACGCGTGGTACATGCCGATTCCGAGCACCGGCCGCGCCCGCCTGGCGGTGAGCGCAGTCGTTTTGTTAGCTGCTCTTAGAACCACTCCAGCAACGACACGCCCAGGCCGATGTAAGTCGCCTCGTGGTTGTAGTCGATCATGCTTTCGCCGTAACCGTCGAACACTTGCATGTGGCCGCGCAACAGGCTGGTGATCGGGAAGCCGTAATCCAGCTGCACCGAGCCGTGCGAGCGTTCGCCGCCACGGAGCGAATGGCGTGCGATCACCGCGAATTCCTGACCATCCTTGTTGTACACCAGCGTCGCATCGCCGCGGCCCATGTAATCCTCGATATCGGGATTATTGTCGTCGGCGCGGTCTTCCTTAATGCGGAACCACGGGCGCAGTGTCAGGGCCCAGTTCTCGCGATCCAGGCCGAAGTTCAGGATGACCCGGTTCCAGGAGCGCGACAGCGGGTCGGCACGCCCATTGGACATGTGATTGAGGCTGATGCCGCTCATGCGGCCCTTCCAGCCGAAGATGCTGTAGTTGTTGCGAAACACCAGCATCGCCTCGGGCTCGTAATTGGTCTCGCGGAACGGGCGCGACGCATCGGCGTTGTAGGCCTGCCAGCGCGAGCTCTGGGTGTAGCCCATCCAGATATCGCCATTGTCGCCGAACAGGTCTTCGACGACCTTGGTCTTGAAGCTGAGCTGGAACTTCAGCTCGGTGTTGTCCAGTGGCTGCGGCGTGTCGACCGAGTCGGCCGGATTGGGCGACTGCGGGGTGCGGTTGGTGTCGCTGGTCCAGAACGCCGGCAACAGGTACACCGGCTTGTAGCCACGCACCTGGAAAGTGCCTAACTTGGAGTCCTTGGCCAATTCCCAGCGTCGGTCCAGCAACGAGCCGCGGCCCGCGTTTGCTACCGCTTCTTCTTTGGGTTGGTCCTGTCCGTCGGCGCGGAAGAAATCGCCGCCCCGGCTGATCGCGCGCGTATCGTCGTGCTTGGCTTCCTTCTGCTTGGCCAATTGCGCTGCGGCATCCGCCTCCGCGGTGAGCTGCGGGGTGTAGCCCAGCGCCTTGTCGTAACAGGCCAGACGCACGGCATCGGACGTGACCGAGGTGCAGGCTTGCGGCGAGGCCGGCTGCGGGGCGATTTCCTGCGCATGCGCCAATGGCGCAGCGGCCAGGGCGATCAACGTCAGAGGGCGGGTGCGGTGCTTGGACATGAGCAGTCTGGCCGAGGTAAGCGCGCCAGGCAGGCACAGGGAAACGCAGCTTAACGGTCGCGTCTGCATGCGCAGTGTGTACAAGGTGGCATAACATTCGGATTACGTCGCCCGGCGGTTGCTTGAAATGATCGTCCGGACGGTGGGTATGCGCATTGTGTGCGCCCGCCCAATACGTGCATGTGGCTGTTACGTGCATCCTGGACGAAGATCCTGTACACGGCCCCCAAACGCTGCGAAGAGCTAGTGTCGCGTTCCGCATGTAACTTTTCTTATCTGGCGTTGTGTAAAGAAGCACTCTTGGAAACCGGAGCGCTCGATCATGGGAAGGCCCGCCAAGCCGTTGGTTGTCAGCGCCGACGATCGTGTGCAACTGGAGTCGATGGCCCGATCGCAAAGTTTGCCGGCGGCCTTGTCGCGCCGCGCGCAGATGATCCTGCGCATGGCCGACGGCGAGCCGCAGACGGCAATTGCGCATCGCTACGGGGTGAGCCGGCCAACCGTCACGTTGTGGCGTACCCGCTATCGGGAGCGCGGCATTGCCGGCCTGCACAACGAACTCAAGCCCGGCCGGCCGCGCACAACCAGCGATG
>NZ_JBBYGR010000037.1:0-75260 GCF_038405005.1 Xanthomonas sp. JL1
CTCCGTCGCATTCAAGATGCCTGCAGTATCCAAAAGCGTCCGCCCGCGCCGGTCTGGCCCCAATGCAACGTCACCATCCCAACTCGATTGCCACGCTGGCCTTCGGACTGGCTAGGCTGATCGCCAGAAGCCTCCCACACTGCCCGTGTTGCGGGGTCTCACCGTACCAACGGATTCGGATTTAGTAACACAGTAGAACTAAGGTCGGCGCGCTCGGCCTGGACATGATGACCCGCACCTGCACCGTCCAGGTCAACCTGGACTATGCCAGCGAAGCGGACATGGTCAAGAAATTTCGTGTCTCGCTCGCGTTGCAGCCGATTGCCACTGCACTGTTTGCCGATTCGCCATTCACCGAGGGAAAGCCTAACGGCTACCTCAGCTACCGCTCGCACATCTGGATCGATACCGACGCCGACCGCACCGGTATTCTCGATTTCGTATTCGAGGACGGCTTCGGTTACGAGCGCTATCTCGATTATCTGCTGGATGTGCCGATGTATTTTTCCTATCACGACGGCACCTATATCGATGCCAGCGGGCAGAGCTTTCGCGATTTTCTGCGCGGCGCCGACGCCAGGCCATGGGGGCGGCTGTGCGCGCTGTCCGCGTTCTGGGTCGGTTTGCTGTACGACGACCCGGCGCTGGATGCGGCCTGGGATTTGGTCAAAGATTTCAGCAGGAGCGAACGCCACGCGCTACGCGACGGGGTGCCGCGCCATGCACTGAAGTTGCCGTTCCGCAATGACAGCGTGCAGAACCTCGCCACCGAAGCGGTGAAGATCGCCCTGGCCGGCTTGCGTCGCCGTGCGCGCCTGAATCGCGATGTCCAGGACGAATCGCGATTCCTCGAACCGTTGGTAGAGATCCTGCATAGCGGCGAGACCGCCGCCGAGCGCAAGTTGGCGCTGTATCACGGCGTCTGGCAGGGCGATATCGACCGGGTGTTCGGCGAGTTCGCGTACTGAGGTGTGCTCCTCGCCGAACCAGATGCCGTGGCGGGCGATGCGAGTGCCAGCGTCACCGGATGTCAGTGCTGGGGTCTGTTGGCGGTGGGCGGTTGAAGGCGGGTCGCCGCACAGGACTGCATCGCCTTTTCGTCTTCCTGGGTTTCGATGCGGATCTTGCGCATCGAGGCGAGAGTGTGTTGGATGCCGAACAGGGTCAGCAGACGGCAGGCCTGGCTGGCTGAAAGTTCCGCTTCGATATCGTTGTAAGTGAACGTCGTCACGCCGTTTGCGTTGAAACGCAGCGATTGAATGAAGCGCTTCCGCGAAGCCGGCGAAAGCAACGCAAGCGGGCTGGATGCATCCGCGTTCGCCAGGTAACGATCAAGTTGCTCGGTGGAACGAATGGGAGCCGTTGGCAACCGCGAAGCGTCTTGTGCATCGACGTGCTTTGCTGCTGCCGCTGGTGCTGCGTCGGTCGGACGTGCCATCGCGCAATCAAGAAATCCTGCCGACACCCAGGTCACCGCTGCCAGCAATGCTGCCAGCCTTTTCGATTCCGGTTTCATTGCGATCTCCTTGGAGGCTCTTTCCGAGCGCCGCGATGGGAGGATTCGGTAAGATTGCCAACGATGGATGTCAATTCTCAGTGATGGATGGTGGTCGACAGGGGGAGCGATGGGGGAGTTCTGAGTCTGTGTTGCCCTTCTCTTTTTTCTGCTTTGCGTCGCGCCGAGCCGAGCATGTGTTGACGTTGAGTCGGTATCGATGTAAAAAAACGCAATGGTAGGCAGGAGCGAGGAGGTGGCGATCATCCATCGACTAGGATGATCTGAGTGTGGCAGTAAACAAGATTTTTTTGATTACAGCGTTGCTGCAGCCTCCACTTTGGCTTGCGTCGAAAAAGTTCCAGTAATAACGCAAGTATTTTGTTGTTGTTTCATGGAGTAACACTTCTCACGAAAAGGATCAATCATGAAGCTTGGAATGACGCATTGCGTTGCTGTTTTCTGCCTGGTGTCCGGTTTGTCGGTTAATGCATCCGGGCGAGCTGAAGAAGTGTCGATTAACACGGCCGCTGAGCAAGTTGCTGCAGAGTTGGCTACCAATCAGGATGCACAAAAAGCGTTGCGGTTGAGGACGGCTCAGATTCATTCTGCCGAAGGTCTCGCGCAGTACCTGGTCAAAGCCGATGCCTCCAGTCCGATTAATTTGCTTTCCCCCGCTGCAAGGAAAAGGTTTGTCGAATCCTTGCGTTTCAACGCCTCCGGTGTGACATCGTTTAGATACAGCGATATAGAAGCAGAGCTTTCGGCTAGTCAGGCGTATCGGCTACTGTCGCTGTTTGGGTTGGAAAGCAAGGTTTCCAGCATGCGCAAGATTCGCGTCGATTCCGAAGAAGACAGGGCCGTGAGTCGGGCCTATCCAGCGTCAGCCTTCACGCCTGACAGGCGCCAAGACGGAGATCATGAAGATTACGCATGCATAGGCGGGCATACTTGCGAGGAAAGCGTAGGTAAGATTTGCATGAGCGGCTGCTGATGCCATTGCTGCACCCAGTGGCTCGTTTCATCGGCGCTGCCTTGCTCGCCTTGGCAGCGCCGATGGTTTGCGCGCAAACACGCGACGGTTCGCTCTACGATGCACTGGCCGACCTGAGCGAAAGTGCTCAAGTCTCGTCTGGCGCCCAGCGCGCAGAGGCGGTCGTTTCTCTGTACGAACGCATGGTCGGCACCGCCGATCCCTGCGCTGCCGCCAAGTTGCCGTTTGACGAGGACGATCTGTTCCGGGCGACGGTGCTCGCCGAGGGCTATTCGTTCGACCCCCGGTATGTGCACAAACTGGGATGTCTCTATGCGCGCCTGCAGCGACAGGGGCGGGTAACCCGCTGGCACATCATTTCCTATGCCGATGCGTTGGCCTCGATCAGCCGGTTCGACGCGGCGAACCGGATCCTGGCAGCGTTGCCGACGCGGCCTCTCGCACCGCTGCCCACGCTTGCATTCGAGCGACCGTTGGGATCGTCGCGACGCGTGATAGATATCGTCTCGCCGACCCATGCTGTGGTGCGTGTGTTCGCGCTACACGATGACCGTCTGGCCATACTCGCGGTGGTCCATCCGGATTGCCATTTCTCGGCGAACGCGCTCAACGCGATCGTGAGCAGCGAGGACGACCGCTGGCTGCGCGAGCGGCTCGTGCTGCTGGTCGCACCGGGCGCCAGGCCGCCCATCGACGGCATCGCGCAATGGAATCGCCGCCAGCCCATGCTGCCGATGCACCTAATGTATCAGCGCAGCGACTGGGCTTTCCTGCACAGCACCGGTACGCCGACGTTCTATCTGGTGCGTGGCAGCACCATCCTCGAGACGTTCGCGGGCTGGCCCAATTCCGATGGACTGGCCAGGATGAAGGCCGCGTTGCAGCGGGAAAGCGCGGCAGAACACGGCAGTCGGCAACGGCGCTAGTCGGATCAGCCTCGTGTGTCTTGCGTGCAAATTTATGTGCTGGCCTGGCAAGGCAGTGTCACGCACACCCGCAGGCCGCTTTCGGGACGGTTGTTCAGCTTGATTTCGCCGCCGTGCGCGAGCACCGTGCTGTGCGCCACTGATAGGCCCAGGCCGATGCCGCCGGTATCGCGGTTGCGCGAGTTTTCGCCGCGGAAGAACGGCAGAAACAGCTTTTCTTGCTGGTTGGGATCGATGCCAGGGCCATCGTCGTCGATCCACAGCACGCACTCGGTGGCTTCGCGCCGCAGGTGCAGACGCGCGCGCTTGCCGTACTTCAAGGCGTTCTCCACCAGGTTCATCACCATGCGCCGCAGCGATAGCGGATCGCCGTCGAGGGTGATGGCCTGGCCGGCGTGCAGGCTGACGTCGGCGCCGGTGTCCCTGGCATCGTCCACCACACTCTCCACGAGGAGGCGGAAATCCAGTGGAGAGCGGGGAGTGCGGTGGCTGTCGTTGTGGATGAAATGCAGCGCTGCGGAAATCATCGCCTTCATTTCGTCGATATCGGCCAGTGCCTTGTCGCGCAGCGGTGGTTGCAGGCCATCCAGGCGGAACGACAGCCGCGCCAGCGGCGTGCGCAGGTCGTGCGCGATCGCCGCGACCATGTGCGTGCGTTCATTGATCAGGCGGTTCAGGCGCGCCTGCATCGCATTGAACGAATCGGCTGCGCGTACGATTTCCGGCGGGCCAGTGCGTTGCAGCGCGGCGGCATCGGGGTTGCGGCCCAGGCGGTCGGCGGCTTCGGCAAAGCGCTTGATCGGTGCCGACAGCGCCCGCGAAAACCACCAGGCCAGTGGGACGTTGGCCAGCAGACCGGCCAGGAACAGCAGTACCACATGGGTCTTGAACTCGCCAGAGAGGCGGCGACGCGGCGATTCCACGGTGCGCCAGCGGCCGTCGGGTTGTTGCAGGGCAGCGGTGAAGCCATCCAGTAACGGGACGCCGGGGGTCAGCCGTTCGCTTTCCCAGGCGCCGTGCATTTCATCCGGACCTGGCCCAGTGCCGGACAGCGCACCTGGCTGGCCGTCGCGCGGCCAGTTGTGCGGAAAGGGCGGCAGACCTTGCGCACCAGCACGTTCGTCAGCCACGCCCTCGGCATCGACAGCGCGCTCCTGGGTGGACCACCGCTGCGGCGGGAGCATGACCGGCTGCGGCGCTTCGCGATCGTTGGCGTGGCGATAGAACCGCACCTGAGCTGCGGGCACATCCAGCCAGTGGGCAAGCAGCATTTCGGCGAACGGGTCGCGCACCTGGCCTATCGGCGGCATGGGCGCCTGCGCCGAGTCATGCACTTTCAGGGTCCGGGTGCCGGCCGGCATGCGGGTCGATAGCAGCGCCACCACTTCCGGTGGATGCACGGGCGGCTCATACACGGGGGTGTGCATCACCAGCAGGGCGATGCCCACCGCCTGGGCGGTGAGCAGGGCTACCGCCAACAACACAAAGGTCCGCGCAAAGATCGACAGCCCGCGCCGTGCCGGTTTGCTCACAGGCGCGAGACGCTCGGCAGCAGCATGTAGCCCTCGTTGCGTACGGTGCGAATCAATTCGGTATGGACGCGCTCGTTGATCTTGCGGCGCAGGCGGCTGATCTGGCTGTCGATGGCGCGGTCGTAGACGTCGGTATCGCGGCCGCGGGCGCACTCCAGCAGCTGGTCGCGGCTGAGCACGCGCTGTGGGTGTTCGACAAAGGTGCGCAGCAGCGCGAACTCGCCGTCGGAGAGATTGATGAAGATGCCGGTGGGGTCGCGCAGGTCGCGGCGCACCACGTCCAGCCGCCAGCCGGCGAATTCGTAGACATTGCCGCGCTGATCGGACTGCTCGTTGCTGGACTGGCTGCGCCGCAGCAGGGCGCGCACACGGGCGAGCAATTCGTGCGGGTTGCAGGGCTTGGCAAGGTAATCGTCGGCGCCGACTTCCAGGCCGATGATGCGGTCGGTGTCGTTGCCCAGCGCGCTGAGCATGATGACCGCAGGTGAACCGCGCTCGCTGGCCAGGGTGCGCGCTGCACTCAGCCCATCTTCTCCCGGCATCATCACGTCGAGTACGATGAGGTCCGGGCGGCGCTGTGCCATGACAGAGCGCATCTCCGCCACGTTTTCGGCCATGTCCACCTGGTAGCCGTGCGCGCTCAGAAATTCGCCGATCAGCTTGCGCAGATCAGGGTCGTCGTCGACCACGAGAACGCAGGGTGGTTGCAGGTCCATGGAGGTCATCGTCTGTGGCGCGGAGGTTGGCCCGCGCAAGGTGGTGGCTGCCGGATAGATGGTGCTCGCAATTGCAAGTCTGGGAGCACGCATCATAATGACCGAATTTGTCAACCATTGGCACACGTGTAACGTACCATGATAGAACGGGACATCGTGCAGGAAACTACGGCATCGACACGATGCCGCTCTACTGGTGCGTGCGCGCATGACAAGGCATTTCCGATGATGCGGGTGATCAGTCGCGACAACGGCGTGGGCCTGACCCGCGACATGGTGCTGATGGCCGAAACACTGCGTGCCGGCGGCGTGCCGGTGCAGGAAGTGGGATTCACCAGCCAGCGCCTGCACGACACCGGCCGCGAGGTGCGCCTGTGGGCCAGCCGCGTGCTCTTCGGGCAGGTGCCGCTACAGATCTTTTCCGAGCGCGTCTACAGGCGCTGCCTGTTGCTGGGGCAGATCAACCTGCTGGTGCCCAACCCGGAATGGTTGCTGCCCAAGTGGCTGCCGCTGCTGCCGCGCTTCGATGCGGTGCTGTGCAAGACTCACCATGCCGAGCGGATCTTCCGCAGCCTCGGGTGCGCCACCCGCTTCATCGGTTTCACCAGCCCTGACCGGTACGACGCGCGCGTATTCCGTCAGCGCGCCTTCTTTCACTTGGCCGGGCGCAGTACCGCCAAGGGCACGCGTGTGTTGCTGGAGACCTGGCAGCGACATCCTGAGTGGCCGTTGCTGACGGTGGTGCAGAACCCGCGCACCGCCGGCAAGCCGGTGGTGGCGCCGAATATCGACCACCGCGTTGGATACCTAGACGATGCCGAACTGCGCCGCATGCAGAACGCGCATCTGTTCCATCTATGCCCCTCGGAGGCCGAAGGCTTCGGCCATTACCTGATGGAAGCGCTGAGCGTGGGTGCGGTGACGCTGGCCACCGACGGCGAGCCGATGAACGAACTGATCAAGCCCGAACACGGTGTGCTGATTCCCGTGGCGGAGGTGCGTCAGCGCCATCTTGCATCGTATTACTACGTGGACGCGGCAGGCATCGCGCAGGCCGTGGAAAGCGCCCTGGCATTGCCGCAGGCGCAGCTGGATCAGTTGTCGGCCAACGCACGTGCGTTCTACCAGGCCAACGATGCCGCATTCGCCGCGCGCTTTCGCAATGCGGTGCTGGCGTCGCTGCCGGGACATGCTGTGGATCCGGTGGCCATCGTGGCGCGGGCAGCTGCCGAAAACTGACGGCGTCAGCGTTCGCGTTGCCACTGGCGGATCTGCTGCATATTCCGTGGCGCAGGCCGAAGATGGTGTTACATGCGCTGCGGATGCCGGCAAGCGCCAAGACACGCCGGCATGCGGCGCGTGGCGGCAAATCCGCAGCAAAGCAAGCTGCAAATCTCCCCTGGAAAATGCGGCATAGCCCGCGTTCGCCATCTGCATGCGGTGCGCAGATGCGTCATCCAGCCAGGGAGATTCACGATGGTCCATACCCAACCACGCGTCGCTGTCAGCGCCGCACTACTCGCAGCGCTCAGCTTGGGAGGTTGTGCGAATTTCTATCGTACTGCGCAGGATGCGCCACCGCCCCACGCGCATTGGGCGCCAGTACGACCGCCGCCGCCGAGTGCAAGAACAATCGATGCATTAGAGGCTTGCGTGCGGGAACAAGGCTTGGTCCCAGCTCCGCCACCTGCCGACGTCGCGCACCACGCCGCGTCGGAGCGAGTGGATCAGGCAAGCTTCGACGGCTGCCTGGTACGCAGGGGCGTAGCGCTGTCACCGCCACCGCCGCGTGCTGACGGTGCCGAGTCGCCGGGTGCGCGTGCCGACAGGCATGTATTTGGCGAACCTGATGCGGCAGACGGACCGCCGGGTCCACCGCCTTACGATTCCGAATTCGACGCAGCGCTGCAGGCATGCGCTAACGCGGAAGGCATCGCAGCGCCATTGCTGGAGCTGCCGCCGGACATGCTGGCGGAATGCCTGGGTGTCGCAGGATTTGCACCGTCACAGCCACCGCCACCGCCGCGCTGATGCGGATACCCCACGTCAGCGGCCAGCAACGGTGCGGACAGTCGGCAGGGTCAGGTTGCGGCGGTAACTGCTCGCAGACATGGATTGGGTCCGTCTCGCGCGCGTATGCAGTACGCGGCTCGTCGGGCATGTCTGCGCAATGGACGTGCTGCGCTGCGGCTAACAGGTGGCCTCTGTGTGCCTGTTCCGTCAGCGCGCAGTGACTGCAGCGCCGTCCACCAACCAATGGCGGTGATCGCGCTCGCCACGATCACGGCCGGCAAGCGGCCGGCCATCGCTTTTCTTGAAGCAAACCATATACTGCCCCCCAGTATTTTGCCGGAGCCGCCATGCCGCATTCGCCGCATGAGAAAAAGCGAGCCCTAGCACGCGTGCGCCGATTGCGCGGGCAATGCGACGCGCTCGAGCGGGCGCTGCAGGCGGGTGCGGACTGTGCGCCTGTCTTGCAGCAGATCGCCGCGATCCGGGGTGCCGTGAATGGGCTGATGTCGCAGGTGCTCCAAGCGCATATCCGCGAAGATTTCGGACACGCCGCCGCATCTGATGCGCAACGCGCCGAGCGGGTGCAGGATCTGCTCGGCCTGGTCCGGTCCTACCTCAAATAAATCTCCCACCTGGCCGGTGCTTGCCGTGCCCGTTCTCGAACCGCATCGTCAGGAGCGTCATCCCATGAAATCCCGTGCAGCAGTTGCATTCGGACCCGGCAAGCCGCTGGAAATGGTCGAAATCGACGTCGCACCGCCAAAGGCTGGCGAAGTGCTGGTGCGCATCACGCACACCGGCGTGTGCCACACCGATGCGTTCACGCTGTCCGGCGACGACCCGGAAGGCATCTTCCCGTCGGTGCTTGGGCATGAAGGCGGCGGCATCGTCGAACAGGTCGGCGAAGGCGTGACCAGCGTCAAGGTGGGCGATCACGTGATCCCGCTGTACACCGCCGAATGCCGCAAGTGCAAATTCTGTCTGTCCGGCAAGACCAACCTGTGCCAGGCCGTGCGCGCCACCCAGGGCAAGGGCTTGATGCCCGATGGCACCACGCGCTTCTCGTATAACGGCGAGCCGATCTATCACTACATGGGCTGCAGCACCTTCAGCGAATACACCGTGGTGCCGGAGATTTCGCTGGCCGTGGTCAACCCGGAGGCGCCGCTGGAAAAGGTCTGTCTGCTCGGTTGCGGCGTCACCACCGGCATCGGTGCGGTGCACAACACCGCCAAGGTCAAGCCGGGCGAAAGCGTGGCGGTGTTCGGCCTGGGCGGCATTGGGCTGGCGGTGATCCAGGGCGCGGTGCAGGCCAAGGCCGGGCGCATCCTGGCAATCGACACCAACCCGGGCAAGTTCGATCTGGCACGCAGCATGGGCGCCACCGACTGCATCAACCCGAAGGACTACGACAAGCCGATCCAGGAGGTCATCGTCGAGTTGACCGATGGCGGCGTGGACTTCAGCTTCGAGTGCATCGGCAACGTCAATGTCATGCGTTCGGCGCTGGAGTGTTGCCACAAGGGCTGGGGCGAGAGCGTCATCATCGGGGTGGCCGGTGCCGGCCAGGAAATCAGCACGCGCCCGTTCCAGCTGGTCACCGGGCGCGTGTGGCGCGGCTCGGCCTTTGGCGGCGTCAAGGGGCGGACCCAATTGCCTGGCATGGTGGAGCAATCGATGAAGGGCGAGATCGATCTGGATCCGTTCATCACCCACACCATGCCGCTGGAAGAGATCAACGAAGCCTTCCACCTGATGCATGAAGGCAAGTCGATCCGGACCGTGATTCATTTCTGACCGTACGGCCAGGAGCGGCGCGTGGCCGCTTCCGCGCACGTAGTACACAAGACTCCGGGAGGGGCGTCATGACGCATGTGTCGATTCATTCTTCGGTAGATGGCGGTGTTGCGCGAAGCGGCGCGGAAGGTTTTCAAGGCGGCACCCTTGAATGCCACTGCGCCAGTGACAAGGTGATCGTCGACGTGTCTGCGCAGACCGCGCCCAACCATGCCTGTGGTTGCAGCAAGTGCTGGAAGCCCGACGGCGCGAAGTTCTCCGTGGTGGCGGTGGTCTCGCGCGACACGGTCAAGGTGACGGCGCACGAAGAGAAGCTGACGCTCGTCGATGAAAGCGCGACGATCCAATGCCACGCGTGCACCGGGTGCGGCGTGCATCTGTATGGCCGGATCGAGAACAACGACCACGCGTTCTACGGCCTGGATTTCGTGTCCACCGAGTTGTCGAAGCAACAGGGCTGGTCGGCGCCCGGTTTTGCTGCGTTCGTGTCGTCCATGATCGAAACCGGCACGCCGCCGGAGCAGATGGATGGGGTGCGCGTGCCTGACCGAACTCGGGTTGCCGCCATACGACTGCCTGTCGCCGGCGTTGATGGATGCCCTGTCTGCGCATGTCGCGCGCAACAAGGGTCTGTTGCATTGATGGTCCAACCCTGCAGCCGGCGATCCGGCTGCGGGGTTTTCTCTTCGTAAGGAATCTTCATGGAACGTATCGAACATCGTGCCTGTTTTGGCGGTTGGCAGGATGTCTACCGGCATCAGTCGCAGACCTTGGACTGCCGCATGCACGTGGGCGTATACCTGCCGCCGCAGGCCGCCGATGGCCCGCTGCCGGTGCTGTACTGGCTGAGCGGTCTGACCTGCACCGAGCAGAACTTCATCAGCAAGGCAGGGGCGCAGCGCTACGCCGCTGAGCATGGCGTGATCCTGGTGGCCCCCGACACCAGCCCGCGTGGCGACGATATAGCGGATGCGGACGGCTACGATATCGGCAAGGGCGCGGGTTTCTACCTCGATGCCACACAAGCGCCGTGGGCTGCGCATTACCGCATGTACGACTACGTGGTGAACGAGTTACCGGCGTTGATCGAAGCACACTTCGCCACCACTGGCGTGCGTGCGATCAGCGGCCACTCGATGGGCGGGCATGGCGCCTTGACCATCGCATTGAAAAACCCGGGACGCTATCGCAGCGTGTCGGCGTTTTCGCCGATCGTGGCGCCCAGCCAGGTGCCATGGGGCGAGAAGGCGTTTAGCCAGTATCTGGGCGACGATCGCGCCACGTGGAACGCGTACGATGCTACGGCCTTGATCGCTGATGCTCAGGAACGCTTACCCTTGTTGATCGATCAGGGAGACGCGGACGAGTTTCTTCAAAACCAGCTGAAAACAGTGTTGTTCGAAGATGCGGCCAAGGCAGCCGGCTATCCGGTGACGGTGCGGCTGCAACCCGGTTACGACCACAGCTATTACTTCATCTCAAGCTTTATGGGCGAGCACATTGCGCATCATGCTGCGGCCTTGCGGGGATGAGCGTGGGCGGTTGTGGGCGCGACGTGGGATGAGCACGGCGGCTGATATTTGCGTGACATGGCGGCATCGGTCGCGACTACACGCTGCTGCACCCGGGTGGGTCGGTTCCTCAGCAAGACAAGGCTCTCCATGGCGCATGACATCCACGCGCGTCCGCAATTCTATGCACGTCTTGCTGGTGCTCTCTATCTGGCAGTCATCGTGCTTGCAGGCTGGGCCGAAGGCTATGTATCCAATGCGTTGATCGTTGCAGGCGATGACCAGGCGACGCTGCGGTCAATCGTGGCGCACGCCGCGCTTTGGAAGATGTGGCTTGGCGCCAATCTAGTGGTGCCATTGCGTGCAGTCGTGCAGTGATGAATCGACTATCTGTTGCTACGGCCAGCGGGTCGTGGTCTGGCGTTGTTGTTTGTGCTGTTGAACATCGCATCGCTGTCAGTCGAAGCAATCAGCAAGGTGTTCCAACTGAGGGTGTTGCCGCTGGCCTCCAGTGCGACGGGTGCATCACCGGAGCATGGGTTCGCGCTGGCATCAATGGCATTGCTGGGCCACGGCATCGCGTTCAATAGCGCCGATCTTTTCTGGCGCCGCCTGCCTGGTCAGCGACAGTGTGATCTATCGCTCCACCTACCTGCCGCGCACGGTGGGTGTGCTGATGCTGTTGGCCGGTATCAGCTATCTCATCGCCGCATTTGCCCAGCAGTTGGCGCCGGAATTTGCTGCAACGATCAACCCGGGCATCCTGCTGCCGGTGCTGGTTGGCGGAACGACGTTGTGCCTGTGGCTGCTGCTCAAAGGCGTCAATCGCGCGCGCCGGGATGCAAGGGTTTCAGAATCTTCGGCTTAGCGGACGTCGCGCATTTCCCAGTGCGCGCCGGCTAACGCCTGCATACGCTGTTTGAAGAGAGCGCCGGGAATGCTGGTAGTGGCAACCAGGTCGATGCGCAGGTCGTGCTGCCTGCCAGTCACCGTCGCTGCCGGGTCTGTGATGCCCAGGCTGGGATCCACCTCGTCCGGGTCGGGCTGCAGCTGGCGCCAACGGTCGAACCAGGCCGGGTCGCGCAGCGCAGACTGCAACTGCTCGGCGAATGCGTCGGCGCCATTGGCGGTAAAGCTCACCGAGGGCGCGCTACCACGAGCGAGCTTTGGATCGGGCAGGCTGATCGAATAGCTGACAGGCATATGCATACCTCAGATCGATGACGCCGGCACGTTAGTGCAGGGCAGGTGAGCATTCCGTCGACGGGTGGGCAGGGATGCCGCGCAAGGTCCCGCGACGATGGGCGAGCAAGGAGGAGTTGAGATGGTCGGTGCGCATATAAAAAAGGCGCCTTCCGGCGCCTTTTTTGGAGCTACGACTCGTTACTTCAGTGCCTTGAAGCGCAGGCGCTTCGGGCCGGCGTCGTCGCCCATGCGGCGGCGCTTGTCTTCTTCGTACTCGCGGTAGTTGCCCTGGAAGAACTCCACGTGCGAGTCGCCTTCGAACGCCAGGATGTGCGTGGCAATACGGTCCAGGAACCAGCGGTCATGCGAAATCACGAAGGTATTGCCGGGGAATTCCAGCAACGCATCTTCCAGCGCACGCAGTGTTTCGATGTCCAGGTCGTTGGACGGTTCGTCGAGCAGCAGCACGTTGCCGCCCTGTAGCAGCGTCTTGGCCATGTGCAGACGACCGCGCTCACCACCGGACAACGAACCAACCATCTTCTGCTGGTCCTGGCCCTTGAAGTTGAAGCGGCCGATGTAGGCGCGCGACTGGATCTCGATGCCGTTGATGTTGAGGATGTCCAGGCCGCCAGCGATTTCCTGGAAGACGTTGTGGTTGCCTTCCAGCGCGTCGCGGCTCTGGTCCACATAGGACAGCTGCACGGTGGGGCCGACCACGATCTCGCCGGAGTCCGGCTTTTCCTGGCCGGTGATCATCTTGAACAGGGTCGACTTACCGGCACCGTTGGGGCCGATGATGCCGACGATGGCGCCTGGCGGCACGATCATCGACAGGTTGTCGATCAACAAGCGGTCGCCGAACTTCTTGGAGACATTCTTGAACTCCATCACCGCGTTGCCCAGGCGTTCGCCCGGCGGGATGAAAATTTCGTTGGTTTCGTTGCGCTTCTGGTAATCGACCGACTGCAGCTCTTCCAGGCGGGCCAGACGTGCCTTGCCTTTGGTGCGGCCGCCCTTGGCGTTCTGGCGCGACCATTCCAGTTCCTTCTGGATCGCCTTCTGGCGCGACTTTTCCTGGTTGTCTTCCTGTTTGAGGCGCTCGTCCTTCTGGGTCAGCCAGTCGGTGTAGTTGCCCTTCCACGGAATGCCGCGGCCGCGGTCCAGTTCCAGGATCCATTCGGCAGCGTTGTCGAGGAAATAGCGATCATGCGTCACCGCCACCACGGTGCCGGTGTAACGCGCCAGGAACTGCTCCAGCCATTCCACCGACTCGGCGTCCAGGTGGTTGGTGGGTTCGTCGAGCAGCAGCATGTCCGGCTTCTGCAGCAGCAGGCGGCATAGCGCCACGCGACGCTTTTCGCCACCGGACAGCTTGCCGACAATCGCCTCCCACGGCGGCAGGCGCAGCGCATCGGCGGCAACATCCAGCTGGTTTTCCAGCGTATGCGCGTCGCCGGCAGCCAGGATCGCTTCCAGGCGTTCCTGTTCCTTGGCCAGCGCGTCGAAATCGGCGCCTTCTTCGGCATATGCCAGATACACCGCATCCAGCGCGGCCTGGGCTTGCAGCACGTCGCCCACGCCTTCTTCCACTGCTTCGCGCACGGTGTGTTCGGGGTTGAGCTGCGGTTCCTGCGCCAGGTAGCCGACCTTGATGCCAGCCTGCGGGCGGGCTTCGCCCTCGAAGTCGGTGTCCACGCCGGCCATGATCTTCAGCACCGTGGACTTGCCCGCGCCGTTCAGGCCCAGCAGGCCGATCTTGGCGCCTGGGAAGAAGCTCAGGGAGATGTCCTTGATGATCTGCCGCTTGGGCGGGACCACCTTGCTGACGCGGTTCATGGTGTAAATGTATTGCGACATAGGTGCTCCGGGGGACGCAGGCAGCCCGCCGGCCGAGGCCGGGGGCGGCGGAAAAGGGATTGCGTCGATTATACGGGCAAGTGGCCTGGCCCGCGGCGGCACGCCTGCAGCTAAACGGCATCTTGCGTCCGGCCTGAATAGGCTTTTTCGTAATCGATTCCGGCAAGAATGCATTAAGGCGTCCAGCCTCATTAATGAAATTACGACACCGTGAACAGGAACTGTCATGCATCGCAAACGCATCGTTACCGTTGTGCTTTCCTCCATCCTGGCGCTGGATGCCTTCGCACCGGCTGCATTCGCCGGGGATTGGGATCGCGACCACGATCGCCGCGGCCATGACCGCGGCTATGGCCCGGATCATCGCCGTGACTGGCGCGACGATCGCCGTGACGACCGCCGTGACGACCGCCGTGACGACCGCCGCGAGTGGCGTCAGGACCGCCGTTACTACAGCAACGGCTACCGTGATGGTTATCGCGACGCCCGTTACCAGGACCGTCGTTACGACCGCAATCGGGTCTATGTCTATGACCTCCCTGGGTACTACCGCCCCGGCCCGCCGCCCCGTCCGTATTGGGCCCGTGGCCAGCGTTATCACGGGCCGGTCTATGTGGTGAACGACTACGACCGCTATGACCTGCGTCGCCCACCATACGGCTACCGCTGGCAGCGCGACGACCGCGGCAACCTGCTGTTGGTCGCCATCGCCACCGGCATCATTGCCGACCTGGTGATCAACAATTGAGCGTGGCGATCAACCTGCGCGGCCAGGTGCGGCCAGCGGATCGGTGACGGCAACAGGGCGTGCTTCGGCGCGCCCTGTCGTATTGTGGTAGCCCCGCTTTACGATCCTCAACGCACCAGGGCCTTCAGCAATCCGCGCTGACGCGACGTGATTGCTTGATCGAAACGACGTACTGCAGCACATTTTGGTGTTGCTGCCTGCGGCGATGGCGCGAACACTTGCGCGAGCCGGCATGGGAGGCATTGCCGGCGCGCTGGCGTGCGGCATCGCCCAGGTTCACCAGCCCTGGCGGCAGTGCCGCGACGTGCACACCGTTGCGCATCCGCTCACGTGTTTCGGTCATCTGCAGGCGTGCGCGCTGGGCTTGTGTCAGTTCATTGATGGTCGACGCCAAGCTGACGACCATCTTGCATGGGAGGACACGAAAATGACCTCGCTTTGCATTGAAGCTGCATCCGGATAGCAAAAGCGTGACATCCGACGACTTCGAAGTCTGTAAGTCTCCCGGGGAAAATTTATGCTGTCGCGCCGCCGGCCACTTGCTGCGTCGGAGGCGAGACGTCCGTGCCGTGATCGGTGTCGTCAAGGCCCGGCCACCAGCGCTCCCCCTCTGTGCACGCCGAGGCGACGATGTCTTGACTAGAGACCTCCACCACACTGGCAATCTCCTCATGAACAAAGCGCTTGTTTCCCCGGCCGTGATGGCCGTGTTGTACGCGGCCGCGGTTACCGCCTTCGCCCAGGACGCTGCCGGCACCGATGCCGTTCCGCGCGGCAGCTTCACCACGACCTCCACGACCACCACCACCACGACCTCCAACACCACGACCTCCAACACCACCAATTCCAACGCCACCCAGCGCGCGCTCCAACTCGACGCGGTCAAGGTGACCGGTAGCTCGGTGTCGCTGGGCAGCGGCAACATGGAGGTGCAGTCCGCGCCCAAGGCCGTGTCCACCATCAGTCGCCAAGCCATTATCAGGGGCGTGCCCGGCGCCAACTTCACCCAGATGCTGTCCAGCATCCCCGGCGCGATCGCGGCCACCAACGACATGACCGGCCTGAGTGACGGCAGCTTCACCGTGCGCGGCTTCACCGCCGACGAGATCGGCGTGACCCTCAATGGTGTGCCACTCAACGACTCGGGTGATTACACGATCTACGCCACCGAGTACGGCGACACCGAAAACATGGGCGACATCACCGTCGAGCAGGGCTACCCGGGCGTGACCTCACCGGTGATCGGCGCAGCCGGCGGCAACATCGCCTGGGTGACCGTCGATCCGACCGCCGATGCCGGCTTGGACGTGAGCCAGAGCTTGGGCAGCAATCACTACAGGCGCACCTTCCTGCGCTACAACACCGGTGACAGCGGTCCGGTCCGTTCGTGGTTCTCCTATTCTAACAACCAGGCCGACCAATGGCGCGGCGATGGCCAGTCCACGGTGACCAAGATCGACGCCAAGTCGGTGTGGACGCTGGACGACGGCGACGCGATCACCGGCGCGCTGCAATACACCCGCCATGTCAGGAACGGCTACCGCAACCTGACCAAGGAGCAGATCGCCGCCACTGGCTACGACTTCGGGTATGTCCAGTCCTACAAGTCGGCCGATGCCAGTGACTGGGTCGGCACCCAGACCAACCCGTTCCGCAGCTGGATCGCCAACCTCGACGGTGAGTTCACACTGAGCGACAGCCTGCACCTATCGGTGGTGCCGTACTTCGTCTACGGCTACGGTGGTGGCGGCTACGGGTACGCCAGTACCTATGTGTTCTACACCTTCGACACCTTCCGGCCAGGCATCCACGTCAAGTTCAAGCAGGACGTTGGCATGCGCGACAGCCTGGAGTACGGCATGCTGGTCGAGCGCCCGCGTGAGCAAGGTTCCAATGTCTTCCTCCCGGCCGACCCACAGGGCCACCCTGCCGATGTCTGGGGCCATGACAGCCGGTATTACTACAAAAACGCCAACGGTAGCCCGCAGGTCGCCTATCGCTTCTACTCGACCACGCCCACCTACCGCGCTTTCGCCACCAACACCTGGACGCCTAACGACCAGTGGACGCTGACCGTTGGTGGCGCCTATACCTGGGTGCAGCGCAAGGGCTGGTATTCGACCTGGCCGGGCGCAGACCTGGGCATCGATCTGGCCACGCCGGGAAACAGCTCGCTGTACGCTTCCGGCGCGAATACGTACAAAAAGTTCACTCCGACGGGGGGCGTCAAGTTCCAACTCGATGAGCAGAACCAGTTATTCCTCGGGGTCGGCAAGACCTCCCGCGCGCCGATCAACACCGCCGCGCTGTACGACTTCTGGAACGCCGCCTACGCCAGTGCCATCGGTTCGCAGACATCGATCAGCGATGCCGAACCCGAGCAGGCGCTGACCGCCGACCTGGGCTGGCGCTACTACGGCGACAATCTGAGCACGGTGCTCGATCTGTATGCGACCAACTTCGAGCACAAGCAGTTCAGTGGCGCCGATCCGATGACCCACGCTCCGGTCTACTACCAGTTGGGCAGCGTGCAGATGCGCGGCGTCAATGCCGAGTTGAGCTACAAGGTCAACGACCTGTGGTCTGTTTATGCCTCCTATGCGTACAACAAGAGCCAGATGAAGAGCGATGTCGCGCTTGGCGCCACCACCTATGCCACCGACGGCAAGACCCTGGTCAACGCACCGAGAAACGTCGGATATGCCTCGGTCAACTACACAGGCCAAGCGCTGTGGGCCAGCCTGAGCGTGAATGCGCAGAGCAGGATCTGGGGCACCTTCCTCAACGCCGGTGGCTCGGACGCTGGTGGATTTGCCACCGTCAACCTCAACAGCGGCTACAACTTCCATGACATCGGCAACCTGAAGAAGCCTTACCTGAAGGTCAACCTGTTCAACCTGGGCAACCGCAAGGCGCTGATATTCTCGGCGACCACGGCGCTGGACGCCACGGCCTCGGCAGCGAGCTGGCAACTCCTGCAGGACCGCACGTTGATGGTCACCTTTGGCGGATCGTTCGCGCTGTAAAGCGCCACGGCGCAGGCGCGGGCACTTGCCTGCGCCTGGGTTTGCTTTCAGGCAGGCAGCTGTCTTCGGGCCTGCCGGGGTTGAACTGCTGTCGGACCCGGCCCGCGTGCAGGGCATATCACCTCAAAGCGCGCAACACGCTTTAAACTACGCGCCTGCCATCTGTCCATTCCTCTGGAGACCTGATGTTCTCGCGCGATGTCCGACTGGAAACCTACGACCCCGAACTGGCCAAGGCCATCGCTGCTGAAGCCGGCCGCCAGGAGGATCACGTCGAGCTGATCGCCAGCGAGAACTACTGCAGCCAGCTGGTGATGGAAGCCCAGGGCAGCCAGCTGACCAACAAGTACGCCGAAGGCTACCCTGGCAAGCGCTACTACGGCGGCTGCGCGTTCGTCGACATTGCCGAACAGCTAGCGATCGACCGCATCAAGCAGGTCTTCGATGCCGATTATGCAAATGTGCAGCCGCACAGCGGCTCGCAGGCCAACCAGGCGGTGTATCTGGCGCTGCTGCAGCCGGGCGACACCATTTTGGGCATGAGCCTGGCGCATGGCGGCCACCTGACCCACGGCGCCAAGGCCAACGTCTCCGGCAAGCTGTTCAACGCGGTGCAGTACGGCGTCAACGAGCAGGGCCTGATCGATTACGACGAAGTGCAGCGTCTTGCGACCGAGCACACGCCGAAGATGGTGGTGGCCGGTTTCTCGGCGTATTCGCAGAAGATCGACTGGGCCCGCTTCCGTGCCATTGCCGACAGCGTTGGCGCCTATCTGTTCGTGGACATGGCCCACATCGCTGGCCTCGTGGCCGCCGGGGTGTATCCCAGCCCGATGGAACATGCGCACGTGGTGACGTCGACGACGCACAAGACGCTGCGCGGTCCGCGTGGCGGCATCATCGTCGCCAAGGGCGCCAGCGAAGAATTGCAGAAGAAGCTGCAGTCGATCGTGTTCCCCGGCATTCAGGGTGGCCCGCTGATGCACGTGATCGCCGCCAAGGCGGTTGCGTTCAAGGAAGCACTGGAGCCGGCGTTCAAGACCTACCAGCAACAGGTGGTCAAGAATGCTCAGGCGATGGCCAACACGCTGATCGCACGCGGGTACAAGATCGTCTCCGGCGGCACCGAAAACCATCTGATGCTGGTCGACATGATCGGCCGCGACGTCTCCGGCAAGGATGCCGAAGCCGCGCTGGGCAAGGCGCACATCACCGTCAACAAGAACGCGGTGCCCAACGACCCGCGCTCGCCGTTCGTTACCTCGGGCCTGCGCTTGGGTACCCCGGCAATCACCACGCGCGGTTACAAGGAACCGGACAGCATCGATCTGGCCAACTGGATCGCCGATGTGCTCGACGCCCCGACCGACGAAGCGGTGCTGGCGAAAGTGCGCGATGCAGTGACCGCGCAGTGCAAGCGTTATCCGGTGTACGGCTGAGCGTCGCAACGTCATGGCGTTGATCGCACGCAGGCTGGGCGCAGCGTCGAAGTACGACCACCTTGCCTGTGTGCGTGCCGCCGGTTTGCGCTGCGAAGTGGATCTGCCGCGGCAGGGCATCCTGCCGCATGACCTGATCCATCTGTGGGTGGAAAGCCGGCTTGGCCTGAGCGACGGCTTCATCGGTCTGGTCGCCAAAGGGGCAGATATCGACTACGCGGGCAAGGGCCTGCACCGGCATGTAGATCCGGAGCGGCAGATGCAAGCCGGGCAGGCAGAGTCTGTGGTCGAGGCGCTGCAATCGCAGCTGTGGTCCGGGCAGTTCGACGAGGCCATGTTTCATTACGGGCCGGCTCAGGCGTGCAGTATGCGTGGCGTCATGCCGCCGGAGCTTGAAGGCATCGCGCCGGAAGAGGATTTGTTCATACCGCTCACGCGGTCGGGTGCTGCCTGGAACGCGATGGCAGCCGGGATGGAATGGCGGCTCGCGTTTGCCCGGCAGCCCGGAATGTTGGAAGAACACCGCTAATGCATTGCCCCTTCTGCCAGCACAGCGACACCCGCGTGATCGATTCGCGGGTGTCCGAAGACGGCACGACGATTCGTCGGCGCCGTGAGTGCGAGGCATGCGGTGAGCGTTTCAGCACGTTGGAAACGATCGAACTGAAGTTGCCCACCGTGGTCAAGAGCGATGGTGGGCGCGAAGCGTTCGATGCACGCAAGCTGCGCACCAGTTTCGACCGCGCGCTGCAGAAGCGGCCGGTGGCCGAGGAACAAATCGAAGCAGCGGTACGCTCAGTCGTGCATCAGCTGCGGATGTCGGGCGAGCGCGAAGTGGGCTCGCTGCGCGTAGGCGAATACGTGATGGTGGAGCTGCGCAAGCTCGATCATGTCGGCTATGTGCGCTTTGCTTCGGTGTATCGCAGTTTCCAGGACGTGGCCGATTTTCGTGAGGAAATCGAGAAGCTCGAACGCGAACTGCCGGTCGGCAGCGAACAACTGCCATTGCTGGAAGTGGCACTGGAACGCGCCGGCAAGCCCGGCAAGCGATGAGCGCGATGCGCATCGCCTGCGTTGCGGAAACGCCAGCGTATCTGCCTGAGATTGCGCAAGCGCATCTGCAGGCCTTCGGCACGTTGCTGCCGGAATGGAACCTGGATGAAGCGTTGAGCGAATTGTGCAGCCATGCGCGCGATGGCGTTATTCCGACAACCTGGGTGGCGAAGGATGAGGCCCAGTGGCTGGGCTCGGTGAGCCTGCTCGAAAACGATGATGCGCGCATTCGGCAATGGTCGCCCTGGTTGGCGTCTCTTTATGTGCAGCCGCAGGCGCGCGGGCAGGGGATTGGCGAAGCGCTGGTGGCGCACTGCGTGCAGGCCGCCGCGCGCCTGTGCGTGCCGTTGCTGTACCTGTATTGCCAGCCGGCATTGGTGCCGTTTTATCAGCGGCTGGGATGGCAGACGCATGCCGAATTCTTACTAGGCCCAATGCACATCGTGGTGATGCGCAGCGCGCCGGGAGCAGTGACGCGATGAGTGAGACCGCGGCGATCGCGAGTGCCGATGACCACCGCTGGATGGCGCAGGCGTTGCGCTTGGCCGAGCGCGGCGCCTACACCACCCGCCCCAATCCGATGGTGGGCTGCGTGATTGTGCGCGATGGCGTGTGCGTGGGCGAAGGCTTTCATCAACGTGCGGGTGGCCCGCATGCCGAAGTCTTCGCGTTGCGTGCGGCCGGTGAGTTGGCGCGCGGTGCCACTGCGTATGTGACCCTGGAGCCATGCGCGCATTACGGGCGCACGCCGCCGTGTGCGTTGGCGTTGATCGAGGCAGGCGTAACGCGTGTGGTCGCGGCGATGGCCGATCCGTTTCCGCAGGTCAATGGCGGTGGTTTTGCGTTGCTGCGCGACGCTGGAATCGAGGTGCTCAGCGGGGTGATGCACGCGCAGGCGCGCACGCTCAATCAGGGCTTTCTGTCGCGGGTGGAGCGTGGCCGGCCGTGGCTGCGGGTCAAACTGGGCGCCAGCCTTGACGGGCGGACCGCGTTGGCCAGCGGCCAATCCAAATGGATCACCGGAGCCGACGCGCGTGCGGACGTGCAGCGTTGGCGTGCGCGTGCCGGCGCAATCCTCACTGGTGCTGGCACGGTGTTGGCCGATGATCCGTCGATGACGGTGCGGCTGGGCGATGACATCGCGTGCGTGCCACCGCTGCGTGTGGTGCTGGATGCCGGCTTACGCACGTTGGCGTGCAAGAACATCCGCAATGGCGATGCGCCGACGCTGTATCTGCATGGCGATGCTGTCGCTGCAACCGCGCTGGATGGTGCGGAATGTGCGGCACTGCCATTGCACGTGGGCCGTTTCGATCTGTCCGCAGTGCTGGCGTTGCTGGCCGAGCGCGGCATCAATGAAGTGCATGTTGAAGCCGGCGCCACGCTGAGTGGTGCGCTGTTGCAGGCCGGGCTGGTGGACGAACTGCTGGTCTACATGGCGCCGGTGTTGCTGGGCGACACCGCAAGGCCCTTGCTCGCTGGCCTTGGCATCGAAACGATGGCTCAGCGCTACGAATTGCAACTACGCGATGTACGTCAGCTCGGGCAGGATCTGCGTTTGCGTTACGCGCCATCAGCGGTGGTATGAGTGCAAAAAAAGGCCCCGCATGCGGGGCTTTTTCTTATTTCATGCACGAAGCCGGTCAGAAGCTCGCGCGCACGCCGATGCGGTACTGATTTGCGTTGTCGATGAATTGGGCTTCGCCAACCAGGCCCCAGGTCTGGGTGAAGTTCACCTGGCCACCGAGGGTGCCCACGAACTCGCCCTTGTCCACGTTGCTGCCATCGATGTAGCCGGCCTTGACCCATGCTTCGGTCCGCGGCGAAGGCTTGCCACGCAGGCCCAGGTTCGCCCAGCCCAGGGTGCTGGAGTCGGAGCTGCTGCCCAGCGAACGGCCGCTCTGGCGCAGGTCCACATCGACCTTGGTACGCAGCGCGCTGATGTCGGCGATGAACTCGACGCGCTCGGTCATTTCCTGGCGGTAGCCGATGCCGGCATTGGCCTGCGTCAGGGTGCCGTCGATCGTGAAGCCGGCGCCGAGGTTGTAGTCCTTGGTGGCGAGCTGGTAGCCGGCGAAGACGTAGACCGGCTGCGCGATCTGCCAGGAACCGCGCAGATAGCCGCCGTTGCTGCCCTCATTGTCATTATTGACGTTGACGTCGGTACGGTTCCAGCCGCCTTCGACATAGTTGTAGCTCAGGCCTTCCGCAGAGGCGGCAAACGGTGCGGCAGCCAGCAGGGCAGCCAGAATCAGTGTCTTGCACATTCCATGTTCTCCGAATTGATGTCAGTGTTTCCACCCCATTGCGAGGTGCAAAAGAACGACGTCTCCCGTCGCGGCGCGAAATTTAACAGATCTTTCACGGAGTTGGCGATGGGGAATTTCCTGACACGACACAGCGTCCTGCCAGCCTCAGCTGAGGCTCTGCCATGGCACCTGGGCGCGCTGTTAAACTCCCACATGCCGGCTCGCCGGTACTTACGAACGTCTTCAGGGCGGGGTGCGATTCCCCACCGGCGGTAGGCATGCGCACGCATGTGAGCCCGCGAGCGCTTCGTTGCGACGCTCGGCGCTGCATGTGCCGGGTACCGCGCGAAGGTCAGCAGATCCGGTCCGACGCCGGAGCCGACGGTATAGTCCGGATGAAAGAAGACGGCCACTGCGCAGCCTTGCGGCTGTGGGCGCGCCTGTTTGCTTTGCCTTGCGGCGTTTTTCGCTCAACTTCTGCGAGAAACGACTATGTCCATGCACCACCTGCCGCGCTGCGCCGCGGCGTTCCGGCGCTCCATCGCAGCAGCCCTCGTGCTGCAAGCGGGGGCGCGCTGATGTTTACTGGAATCATCGAAGGCGTCGGCCAGCTAGCGGCGCGTCAGCCGCAGGGCGGCGATGTACGTTTCACCTTCGCCACCGGCACGCTGCCGTTCGAGTCTGTCCAGTTGGGCGAGAGCATTGCGGTCAATGGCGTGTGTCTGACCGTGGTTGCGTTTGATGCAGCCAGTTTTCAGGCCGATGCCTCCACCGAAACCCTGTCGCTGACCACGCTGGGCGCACTGCCGGAAGGCGCGCTGCTCAATCTGGAACGCGCGATGCGCCCGATCGACCGCCTGGGCGGGCACCTGGTCAGCGGACATGTGGATGGCCTGGGCCAGGTGCAGTCTGTCCATGACGATGCACGCGCGCAGCGCTGGCGGTTTGCCGCGCCGCCGGCGGTGTTGCGCTATGTGGCCAAGAAGGGCTCGATCTGCGTAGACGGCGTCAGCCTCACCGTCAATGAAGTGGACGAAGAAGGCTTCGAAGCGGCGTTGATTCCGCATACGATGGCCAACACCGCGTTTGCGCAGACGGCAGTGGGTGCGACGGTGAATCTGGAAATCGATCTGGTGGCGCGCTATGTCGAACGCCTGCTCGGCACGCGGGGTACGGCATGAATTTCGCGCCCGTTCCCGCGTTGCTCGAAGAGCTGCGCGCCGGTCGCATGGTGGTGATCGTCGATGACGAAGACCGCGAAAACGAAGGCGATCTGATCATGGCCGCCGAGTTGGTCACGCCCTCGGACATCAACTTCATGGTCACCCACGCGCGTGGATTGGTTTGCCTGTCGCTGACCGGCGAGCGCTGCGCGCAACTGGGCCTGGCGCCGATGGTGCGCAACAACACCGCGCAGTTCCAGACCAACTTCACCGTCAGCATCGAGGCGGCCGAAGGCGTAACCACCGGCATTTCCGCTTACGACCGCGCACATACCGTGCGCACCGCGGTGCGTCCGGATGCCAAGCCGCAGGATCTGAGCCAGCCGGGGCATATCTTCCCGCTGATTTCGCAGCCCGGTGGCGTGCTGACCCGCGCCGGCCACACCGAAGCAGCCAGCGATCTGTCGATGCTGGCCGGGCTGGAACCGGCCGGTGTGCTGGTGGAAGTGCTCAACCCTGACGGCAGCATGGCGCGTCGCCCGCAGTTGGAAGTATTTGCGCGCGAACACGGGTTGAAGATGGGCTCGATCGCCGATCTGATCGCGTATCGGCTGGCCAACGAGCACACCGTCGAGCGCGTGGACGAGCGCGACATCACCACCGAATTCGGCCCGTTCAAGCTGGTGACCTACCGCGACCGCATCGCGCACGACCTGCACTTTGCGTTGGTGCGCGGCAGCGCCGATCCGCATACACCCACCCTGGTGCGGGTGCAGGTGGAAAATCCGCTGGCGGATCTGCTGCACTGGCAGCGCGATGACTTCGGTGTGGCGGCCACCGATGCCTTGCGCGCGATTGCGGCCGAGGGGCAGGGCGTGATGGTGGTGCTGTCGGCCCCGCGCGACAGCGAATCGCTGCTGGCACGGCTGCGCCAGCAACCCGAAGCCGCCGCCAACGCCAAGGATGTGAGTCAGTGGCGGCGTCATGGCGCCGGCGCGCAGATCCTGGCCGAACTGGGCCTGGGCAAGTTGCGTGTGCTGGGCACTTCGCGGCGCCAGGTGGGGGTGGCCGGGTTCGGGCTGGAAGTGGTGGAGTATCTGGAATGCCACGCTGGCGAGGGCGTGCGTTCGGTGCCGCCGTCTGCTGTCTCTTGAGTTGCCCGCGAGCCGCTACCGCAGTCATTTGCCCCTGCCGATGGTTCAGGACGGCGCAGGCGCTGACGCGTGGTTGACAGTGCGCAGCCGTCCGCTGCTGCGGCCTACGTGCCGGAAGCGCAGTGGTCAGAGATGACCATCGGTTCCAGGCGTGGGGCCCGCCAGAGCGGCTGGAGCAGCCGGTTGACCGCAATCGCCCATGGTCGTTGAAGCACATGGCCGAGTCTGCTTTGGTGGACCTGGCGTGCACGCGTCGGCCAGGCCTGGCCCCGGCAGCTGTTAAACTTCTCGCCCCCTTGAGTTGCCGACCCGCATGACCCACTACGAAGGCGATCTTCGCCCCCCCACCGCGCGCTTTGCGATCATCGCCAGCCGCTGGAACGCCCGCATCACCGACGTGCTGGTTGCCGGCGCGCGCCAGAGCCTGGCCGGCAACGGCATTGGCGAAGACGCCATCGACGTGATCCGCGTGCCCGGCGCCTGGGAAATTCCGGTCGCCGCCAATCGCGTGGCGCAGTCCGGCCAGCATGGCGCGATCATCGCGCTGGGCTGCGTGATCCGTGGCGATACCCGCCATTACGAACACGTGGCCGACCTGTGCGCCGAAGGCCTGATGAGCGTGCAACTGCAGACCGGCGTGCCGGTGCTCAACGGCGTGCTGGCAGTTGAACGCGTGGAAGATGCCGAAGCGCGTGCCGGCGGCAGCCACGGCAACAAGGGCGAGGAGTGCGCGCTTGCAGCGCTGGAGCTGGTGAATTTGATGGAGTTGTTGCCATGAGCAAGCCCGGTGGACACCCGCGCCACGGCCGTCGCGACGGCATCGACCCGGTGCTGCGTTCGCGCGCACGTCGGCGTGCCTTGCAGGCAGTGTATGCGTGGCAGATTTCCGGTGGCTTCGCCAAGCAGGTGATCGCCCAGTTCGCTCACGAGCAGGCGCACGAAGTGGCCGATCTGGCGTACTTCGAGAACCTGGTCGAAGGCGTGCTGACCAATCGTGCCGAACTGGATACCGCGCTGACCCCGTACCTGGATCGCGGCGTGGAAGAGGTCGATGCGATCGAACGCGCAGTGCTGCGGTTGGCCGCCTACGAATTGCTGTACCGCCAGGACGTGCCGTACCGCGTGGTGATCAACGAAGCGATCGAAACCGCCAAGCGCTTCGGCTCCGAACACGGTCACACCTATGTAAACGGGGTGCTGGACCGCGCCGCTGTGGAGTGGCGCAAGGTCGAGTCCGGCGCTTGAGCCACGGGATTCGGCAGTGGTGATTCGGGATTGGCAGCGAGCGACGGTCCCGCCCACGCAAGGTGCAAGCGCTTGGCTTGAGTAATTCCGCCTTGAGGTGAGCTATGCCATTTCCGCACTGCGCATCATTTGGTGGGCAGGCGGCAAGCAATCGTGCCGCACCTCGCAACGCCTGCTGCGACGAATCCCCAATGCACAATCTCCACTCCCGGCTCCTCAAATGCCCGAATTCGATCTAATCGCCCGGCTGCGCGTGCGCATTGCTGCGCGTGCCGATGTGCCGTTGGGCATTGGCGACGATGCGGCATTGCTGCATCCGCCGGCCGGTGAGCAGCTGGCGATCACCACCGATACGCTCAATGCCGGCGTGCATTTTCCGCAGGAAACCCGCGCCGACGATCTGGGCTGGAAGACGCTGGCAGTCAATCTCTCTGACCTGGCGGCGATGGGCGCGCAACCGCGTTGGTGCACCTTGTCGTTGTCGTTGCCGCACGACGATGCCGCATGGGTGGATCTATTCGCCGATGGCTTCTTCGCGCTGGCCGATGCGCACGACATCGTGCTGGTCGGCGGCGACACCACCCGCGGGCCGCTCTCGTGCGCTGTAACGGCAATCGGTAGCGTGCCGCCGAGCGCGGCGTTGCGGCGCGATGGTGCGCGCATTGGCGATGACGTGTGGGTCACCGGTGCGCCGGGTGAGGCCGCCGCCGCGTTGGCGCTGTGGCAAGCCGGCCAGCTGGATGTGACCTGCGCGGCGGCTGACCCGTTGCACGAGCAGTGGCGCAGCCGCTTGCTGCGTCCGCAGCCACGCGTACAGGCCGGGCTGCGTTTGCGCGGGCTTGCGCATGCCTGCGTGGACATTTCCGACGGGCTGCTGGCCGATCTGGGGCATCTGTGCGACCGCAGCGGTGTGGGCGCGCAACTGGCGCTGGCCGCGTTGCCGGCAATGCCGCGCAGTGCCGGGACCAGCGTGGCGCAGTGCCCTGGCTGGCAACTCGGCGGTGGCGACGACTACGAGCTGTGCTTCACCGCCGCGCCGCAGCATCGCGCTGCGGTGGCGCAGGCAATGGAGTTCGCCGAGGTGGCCGCGACGCGCATCGGCCAGATTGTCGCCACGCCCGGCGTGGTGGTGCACGACGCCGACGGTAACCCTTGGCAACCGCTGCGGCGCGGCTATCAACACTTCGTTGGCTGAGTCGCTCGTTATCAGGAATTCTTGAGCACCGGGTCCCGGTGCTTAGGGCAATCCCGAATCCCGGCCCTTGAACCATACCGTACCGTCTGGTGCGTTCGCGGCGTTCTCCCTCGAACAACGGATGCATGGCAGTTGCCGCTGGGCCACTCCGGCCTGGCTTTGCATGGGAGACAGCAGCATGAGCAAACCTTGGATCTGGACCATCGCCGCACTGGCGTGGTGGATGGCATCGGCTGCGGCGGTGGCGGGCGCCTTCAGCAAGACCTAAGAACGCATCCCCGGCTGGGACGGTGCGCAAATGGGCGCATTGGTGCTGGTGCCGCAGGGGCAGGGTGCCGGGCCGTTTCCGTTGATCGTGATGCCGGCCAGTTGGGCGTTGCCGAATCTGGAATATCTGGGCCGTGCGACTGCGCTGGCCAGCGACGGCTACGTGGTGGTCAGCTACACCTCGCGCGGGTTTTGGGATTCGGCCGGGCAGATCGATATCGCCGGGCCGGACAGGGTGGAAGACGTCAGGGCGGTGATCGATTGGGCACTGGCGCACACGCCCGCCAATCCGCATGCGATCGGCGCGTCGGGCATTTCGTACGGTGCGGGCATCAGCCTGCTGGCGGCCGAGCGCGACCCACGCATCAAGGCCGTGGCCGCGCTCAGCGGTTGGGCCGATCTGCAAGCCTCGCTGTATTCCAATCGCACGGTCAGCCAGCAGGGCGTCGGGTTGCCGGTCGGCGCCGGTGCGTTGACCGGGCGGGACGGTCCGGATCTGGCCCAGAGGCGCGGTGCAGGGCTTCCTGCCGCAAGCTGCGTCCCCGCAGCCCTGGCTCTGATGTGGCCGCGCTCAATGCGCGTGGCACCGCGGTGCTGCCGGGCAATGCGTTCAACGACGCATTGTTCCCGCCGAACCAGACCATCGCGTTCTTCAACCAGTTACGTGGCCCCAAGCAACTGCTGCTAAGCCAGGGCGATCACCGCACCGCGGAGCTGCCCGGCGCATTGGGGTTACCCAACGAAATCTATACCGCGACCACGCGCTGGTTCGACCGCCATCTCAAGCTATTACCCAATGGGGTTATGGATGCGCTGGGCATGGCGAAACTGATGGCGCCTGCGCCGTATTCGTTGCGCAATGCCACGCCGGGGCGCGCAGTCACGCTGGACTGGCCACTGCAGGCGGCGGCAACCGAGATTCCCGCAGGGCAGCGACTGGTCCTGGTGATCGACACCCGCGACGCGCGCTATACCGACGCCAGCGAGGGCGGTGGCACGGTGAGATTCACCTCGCCAGTTGCAGCGCCGTCCGTGTTGAACGTGCCGCTGCGGTAGGGCAGCACGCCGTTTCTGCATCGTCCCAGGTCGTCCGCCGCGGGACTCGCGAACAGCGGCGGGTGGCGTGCCATCCGCCGAACCCGCATCTGCACCGGTCACGTCGCGTTCGCGCGGGCGAACGCGATTTCTGGCAGTGCGCGCGGACACGAGATCGCTTTCGGGAAAGTACGCACGAAGCCTAACTCGATGCCGCTGCTGCGGCACACCGCCGGAGACCCGATATGCCGATCAACCGAACCGGTCTGCCACACGCTGTGGCGTCAACCAGCCAAACGCAGGAAGTGCAAAAAGCATGCGTCTTGCCCTGGACGAAGTGACGCACTTCCCCTACCCGGACGATGAGGATCGCAGCGAGCAGATATTGCGCGGATACGGAAGGCTTGCGGCGCGGATTCCATCATTGCCGCAGGCGCAGCGATTTTAGGCGTTTACCGCGGTGTTGAATCACGCCACCCGCTATTCCGGGAATATGGCATTTCGCGTGATGGCGCGCTTGACCGATGACCTTGGCAGCTTGCCCGAGGACCTGCGCGCGCTCGCCTTCCATGCAATCTTGCCCAGTTTGATTGCCACGCGCCGGCAAGCGCTGCAGGCTGCTGCCGGAGCAGCGCACGGTGGCCAAATGGGGGCAGTAGCAGAGGCTGATGTAGGGGGCGTGCAAGGTGATGGTGGGCCAGGGGTGCAAGGCGCTGTGGCTCTGGCCCAGGGGGCGCTGCCGGAGGCATCGGCGGAGCGCTTCCGTTTGATTTGCTGGCATCGGCGATCAGACAGCTGCCCGAAGAGGAAGTCAACCTGGCGATAACCGAGGCTGCCGCGCTCCAGACCGGCCCCCGCACGCTGGCGGAGGTGACCTTACGCCTGCATCTTGTCGGATTGGAGCCGATCCATCGATTCCAGCACGCGTATGCGCAGCTTGCCGAGCGCCTGGCGCGTTCTGGCGATGGAGCCGAAGCCTTGATCCACTTGGTGGCCTTGTTGAACAGACTGTCCAATCCGGGATTGCGCCAGGCTGCCTTCAGGGAATTGACGCGGGCCCTGCACGCATTGGACAGCACAGAGAGTGGCGCTGCGGTGCTGCGGCGGTTGGCTACGGCGTTGCCGCACCAGCCTGACGAGGTGCGTTATCTGTGCAGCCTTGATGTGCTTGCAGCGACGGTGAGCCTCTTCCCGAGCGAGCAGATACAGGTCATTGCCACCGTTCGTGCGCAGGCTGCTGCGATACCGAACCATGCCGATGAACTCATCGCCAGATGCGATGACGCGATCGCCACGGCCAGCATGATGCTTGCGACTGTGTCGCGCAGGTATATGGACACGTGAGCACGGTGTGATTGAGTGTGGTCTGGTCACACAAGCGCACGCGCATACCTGGCGCCACCCTGTCCGGCCCGACCCTTGAGCAGATGAAACTTCGCAGCGTCGCTGCCATCGGCGTGCCGCCAGGCCGGCGCAGCCAGGGAAGCCAACCGTCGAAGCGCGCGGCGGGCCATCTGATTGTGGCGCAGGGCTGGCCTGCGCATTTTATGCGGACTTTACGTCGCGCCGGCTGCAGATCCATAGCGACTTTACGTGGCGCAGGCAGAGACTGCGCACGTTGGCGGAGCGGTTCCGCCGTGGACGATCCCGATGCATCCCTTCACTTGTCTGCTCGATCGGCGCTGCGCGCATGGTGCGGCAGCGCTTTGTCATGTTGGCGCGTACGCGCTGCCGACGCCGCGACACCTCGCATCCATCGCGCCTTCGTGCGCACGTCTCGGGGAGTAGTTGACATGCCTGCCTGGTTGTCCCTGTTGTGCGGCGTGGCCGTACTCGTTGCCGCTGCGTACCTGCTGTACGTGGTGCTGCGGCCCGAAGACTTCTGATCCGAGTGCGCTCCAATGACTGAAACTTTTCTTGTCTACGCGCTGGCCATCGTGCTGGCGTGGCCCCTGGGCCGTTACATGGCCGCCGTGATGCGCGGCGCACCGATGCGCGGCGACGCGCTGTTCGGCTGGATCGAACGGCCGTTGTACGCGTTGCTCGGAACCCATCCGCAGCAGGGCATGTCGTGGCGGGGCTACGCCAAGGCGTTCTTGCTGAGCAACCTGGTGGTTGGCCTCTTGGTCTGGCTGGTGTTCATGACCCAGGCCTGGCTGCCGTTCAATCCCGACGCCATCCCGAACATGCGCTGGGACACCGCGCTGCACACCGTGGTGTCGTTCGTCACCAACACCAATCAGCAGCATTACTCCGGCCAGGCGCAGTTGTCGTATCTGTCGCAGATGACCGGCATCGTCGGCCTGCAGGTGGTGACGCCGATGATGGGCCTGGCGTTGGCAGTGGCGACACTGCGTGCGTTGTTCGGTGGGCGCGCCGCCAAACAGGCGTCGGTTGCTGCACCGGCATCGGACACGACGGCCGTGGCGGCGATTTCGGAGCCGGAACTGTCGCGTCAGGGACGCCAGCACACGGGGTCCGGCTTGGAAGCCCTGCCTGAAGCAGATGTCGGCAATTACTGGGCTGACGTGATCCGCTCCAGCGTGCGCGTGCTGCTGCCACTGTGCCTGCTGTTGACCGTTCTACTCGGCTGGCAGGGTGTGCCGTCGACCTTCCAGGGCGCGGCGACCGCTGTACCGTTGGATAGCAGTGCCGGCATAGCCAAGCAGACCATCCCAGTGGGCCCGGTTGCCGCGATGGTGGCGGTGAAACAGCTCGGCACCGACGGCGGTGGCTGGTATGGCCCCAATAGCTCGGTCGCGCTGGAAAACCCCACGCCGCTGAGCAATTTTCTGGAAACCTTGGCCATCGTGTTACTGCCGATGAGCGTGGTGTTCATGGTCGGCTATCTGACCGGACGCAAGCGACTCACTGCGTTGGTATTCGGCACCATGCTGACGATGTCGGCCGCGTCCACCGCGTTGTTGCTGTGGTCCGAAGCGCATTCGGCCAGTGCGACCTCGCCGGCGCTGATGGAAGGTAAGGAAGTGCGCATCGGTGCGGATGCCTCTGCGTTGTGGGCGGCGTTGACCACGCAGACCTCCAATGGTTCGGTCAACGCGATGCACGATTCGTTGGCGCCGTTGAGCGGCCTGGTCACGTTGGTCGACATGCTGATCAACGCGATCTGGGGTGGCATTGGTTGCGGCCTGCAGCAGTTCGTGGTGTATCTGTTGCTGAGCGTGTTCCTGGCCGGCTTGATGACCGGACGCACGCCGGAGTTGTTCGGCCGCAAGATCGAATCGCGCGAAGTGCAATTGCTGGCGCTGTTGATCCTGCTGCAGCCGCTGGTGGTGCTGGGCTTTACCGCAGTGGCACTGGCCGTGCCGGCAATCACTGCCAATTCCAACCCCGGCTTCCACGGCATCAGCCAGGTGTTCTACGAGTACACCTCCGCGTTCTCCAATAACGGCTCGGGTTTCGAAGGGTTGGGCGATGCCACGTACTGGTGGAATCTGAGCTGCTCGTTGGTGCTGGCGCTGGGACGGTATCCGGCGTTGGTGCTGCCGTTGATGGTGGCTGCGCGCATGGCGGTGAAGCGCCGTGCGCCGGAGTCGGCCGGCAGCCTGCAAGTCGAAACGCCCACCTTTGCGCTGACCCTGATGGCGATCGTGCTGGTGCTGACCGTGCTGCAGTTCATGCCGGCACTGGTGCTGGGTCCTATCGCTGAACACCTCGCCCTGGCGGCGTCCTGAGAGTTTTGAGCAATGTCTACGATCGATACGACTGAAAAACGCGAGCGCGGTGACGCAGCGTTGTTCGATGCCGCCGTACTGGTTGCGGCGATGCGTGCTGCCTTCGGCAAGTTGGCACCGCGGCATCTGTTGCGCAGCCCGGTGATGGCGGTGGTGATGGGCGGCACGGTGCTGGCAGCGGTGATCACCGCCAGCGGGCATGCGCATGCCGGCTTCGGCTGGGCGGTGACGGCGATTTTGTTCGTCACCGTGTTGTTCGGCAATTTTGCCGAAGCCATTGCCGAGGCGCGTGGCCGCGGCCAGGCCGCCTCGTTGCGGCGGGCGCGCAAGGACCTGGTGGCACGCCGGGTGGAAACCGCACTGGGTGGCCGCGAAACCCGCGTGCCGGCGGCAGAACTGCGCCCGGGCGATTACGTCATGGTGTCCGAAGGCGAATTCGTACCGGCCGATGGCGAGATCGTGCGTGGTGTTGCCACCATCAACGAAGCAGCGGTGACCGGTGAATCGGCACCGGTGTTGCGCGAGGCCGGCACCGACCGCAGCGGCGTCATCGGTGGCACGCGCGTGCTCTCCGACGAGATCGTGTTCAAGGTCACCGCCGAGCCGGGGCACAGCTTTCTCGATCGCATGATCGCGTTGGTGGAAGGCGCCAATCGGCAGAAGACGCCGAACGAGATCGCGCTGACCTTGTTGCTGGCCGCGATGACGCTGACGTTTTTGATCGTGGTGGCGTCGTTGCCGGCAATTGCGGGCTTTGTCGGCGTCACGCTGGATCCGCTGCTGCTGATCGCGTTGCTGGTGTGCCTGATCCCGACCACCATCGGCGGGCTGTTGCCGGCAATTGGTATCGCCGGTATGAACCGCGCGCTGTCGGCCAATGTGTTGGCCAAATCCGGCAAGGCAGTGGAAGTGGCCGGCGACGTGGATGTGCTGCTGCTCGACAAGACCGGCACCATTACCTATGGCGACCGCCAGGCCACCGCATTCCATCCCCTGGCTGGCGTCGATCGCGCACAACTGCGCGATGCGGCCATGCTTGCCTCGCTGGCCGATCCGACGCCGGAAGGGAAATCCATCGTCAAGCTGGCGCGTCAGCAAGGTGCCGTCGCAGTGGAGGCCGAGGGTGCGCATTTCATCGCGTTCACCGCACAGACGCGCATGTCCGGTGTCGATCTTGGCGGGCGCAGCATCCGCAAGGGCGCCGGCGATTCGATCGTGGCGTATGTGCAGGGCATGGGCGCCACGGTGTCGCCCGAATTGCAGGGCCGTATCGAAGAAGTGGCGCGTGGCGGCGCCACACCGTTGGTGGTGGCCGAAGGCCGCCATGTGCTCGGTGTGGTCGAGTTGAGCGACGTGGTCAAGCAGGGCATCAAGGAAAAGTTCGCGCAGTTGCGTGCGATGGGCATCAAGACGGTGATGATCACCGGCGACAACCCGCTCACCGCTGCCGCGATTGCTGCCGAAGCCGGTGTGGACGACTACATCGCCCAGGCACGTCCGGAAGACAAGCTGGCACGCATCCGGGCCGAGCAGACGGGCGGGCGGTTGGTGGCGATGGTCGGCGACGGCACCAACGACGCACCGGCGCTTGCGCAGGCCGACGTGGGTCTGGCGATGAACTCCGGCACGCAAGCCGCCAAGGAAGCCGGCAACATGGTGGATCTGGATTCGGATCCGGCCAAGCTGCTGGCGGTGGTGGAAGTGGGCAAACAGCAGTTGATTACGCGCGGTGCGTTGACCACGTTCTCGCTGGCCAACGACGTTTCCAAATACTTCGCGATCCTGCCGGCGCTGTTTGCTGCCGCCATCCCGTCGATGACAGCGCTCAACGTGATGCAGCTCTCCAGCCCGCGCCATGCGGTATTGGCGGCGTTGATCTTCAATGCGTTGATCATTCCGGCATTGATTCCGCTGGCATTGCGCGGCGTCCGTTTTCGTCCTTCCAGCGCCACCGCGCTGTTGCGCCGAAACATGTTGATCTACGGCGTGGGTGGCGTGTTGCTGCCGTTCGTTGCGATCAAAGTGATCGATCTGGTGCTGGTCGCCGTCTTCGGTGTCTGAGCCACGTGTGATGCACCTTTCTTCTTCTGAGATCATGTCCATGTCTTCTTCCTTGCCGTTACGCGACGACGGCGCCCTGCGCGGTTCGCTGATGCTCGCGGTATTCACCCTGTTCGGCCTGGGCCTGGCCTACTCGCTGGTCGCCACCGGCATCACCGGCGCACTGTTCTCCGAGCAAGCCACCGGTTCGCTGGTGCGTGTCGATGCGCGCGTTGTCGGCTCGGCATTGGTTGCGCAGCCGTTTACCGATGCGCGCTATTTTCAGCCGCGTCCGTCGGCCGCCAAGTACGACCTCACCGCCGCGTCGGGCAGTAACCAGGCACGCTCCAATCCCGATTTGCTGGCCCGTATCGCTGCCACCCGTGCGCAAGTGGCCAAACGCGACGGCATCGCCCCGGAGGCGGTGCCGGGCGAGCTGCTGACGCAATCCGGCAGTGGCCTGGACCCGCACCTGAGCCCGGCCGGCGCACAGGTGCAGATCCGCCGCGTGGCCGCCGCACGCGGCTTGCCCGAGCAACGCGTTGCTGCACTGGTGCAAGCTGCGACCGAAGCGCCACAGTTCGGTCTGCTTGGGCAACCGCGGGTCAACGTGCTCGCCCTGAATCTGGCGCTGGATAAGGCCGGCAATGGGGAGTCGGGAAGGGACAATGGTGTGAAGCAAGCGTACTAGAATCATCACGCAGCTGTACGCTCTGCGATTCCCGATTGCCCGATTGCCCGAATGAACGACGCCCGCACCCAGCAAGCCGATGCCTTGATCGGCGAATTACAGCGCGAACACGGTGGGCGGTTGACGGTGTTCCTGGGTGCCGCGCCGGGGGTGGGCAAGACCTACGCCATGTTGTCGCGGGCGCGCGAGCGCCTGCGGCAGGGCATGGATGTGGTGGCCGGTGTGGTGGAGACGCACGGGCGCAGCGAAACCGCTGCGTTGCTGGAGGGTTTGCCGCTGCTGCCGCGCGCGCGCGTGAGTTACCAGGGCCGCATGCTGGAAGAACTCGATCTGGATGCATTGCTGGCACGCAAACCGCGGCTGGCCCTGATCGATGAGCTGGCGCACCGCAACGTGCCCGGCAGCCGCCATGAGCGGCGCTGGCAAGACATCGTGGAGTTGCTCGATGCCGGCATCGACGTCTATACCACGGTCAACATCCAGCACCTGGAAAGCCTCAACGACATCGTGCTGCGCATCACCGGCGTGCGCGTGTCCGAGACCGTGCCCGATGCCGTGTTCGACCGCCTGCGCGACATCGTGCTGGTCGATCTGCCGCCACGCGAACTGATCGAGCGCCTGCAACAGGGCAAGGTGTACCTGCCCGAGCAGGCCACGCAGGCGTTGCAGGCGTTTTTCTCGCCATCCAATCTCACCGCGTTGCGCGAGCTGGCGATGCAGACCGCTGCCGACCGCGTCGACAGCGATCTGCGCGACACCCAGGCCGCGCGCGGTTTGCCTGGCACCGCCGCGTTGCGACGCCGCGTGGTGGTAGCCATCGATGGCCGTGGCAGCTCGGATTATCTGGTGCGCGTGGCGCGGCGTCTGTCGGAGCGGCGCGATGCACCGTGGACGGTAGTCACCGTGCAGACCCGCACCGTGACCGATGCGGCCTGGCGGCTGGAGATCGACCGTGCGTTCGCGTTGACGCGTCGCCTCGGTGGCGACACCTCGCTGCTGCACGGGACGAACGTCGCCGACGCCTTGCTGGATTTCGCCGCGCAAAACGGCATCTCCACCCTGGTGCTGGGGCGTACCCGCGAACGCCCGTTGGCACGCATGTTCAATCGCACGTTGACCCAGCAATTGTTGCAACGTGGCGCGCATTACGAACTGGTCATCGTCAGCTCCGCCGATGCGCGCGCACGCGCGCGTCAGCGTTGGCGTCATCCGCGCCAATGGCTGCAGCGATACGACCTGGTGTTCGCCGCGATTGCAGCAGCCGGTGCGGTGGGCGTGGCGTGGTTGCTGCAACGCTGGACCGACATCAACGACTTGTCGATGGTGTTCATCGTCGCGGTGGTGTTGGTGGCCTCGCGCACGCGCATGGCCGCTGCGGTGGTCGCCGCACTGCTGAGTTTTGTCGCCTACAACTTCTTTTTCATCGAACCGCGTTTCACCTTGCAGATCAGTGCGCGCCAGGGCGTGGTGACGGTGTGCATGTTCCTGATCGCCGCGTTGGTCGCCGGCCGGCTGGCCTCGCGTTTGCGCAGCCAGGTACTGGCCTTGCGCGCAGCCAATGCGCACGCCAACGTGTTGCAGGCGCTTGCCCGCCAGCTCAGCACCGCTGCCGATCTGGGCCAGGTGCTGGAAGCCGGCCGTCGCGCGCTGGCCACTGCGCTGGATGCCGACGTCTGGTTACGCCTGGAGCAGCGCGAAAGCGATGCCCCCACCAGCTTCGGTGCGCTCGATCGCAGCGCCGCCGATTGGACCCAGCGGCATGGCCAGCCCGCCGGCCGCTTCACCGATACCTTGGCCGGCGCGCAGTGGTGGTGCCTGCCGGTGCGCCATGAGCGCGGTACATTGGGCGTCGCTGCGTTGCGCTTTCGTCAGGGCGTGCAACGGCCCGGTCTGGAACAACGCCGCCTGGCCGAAGCGATGGTGGAAGACATCGGCCAGGCGGCGCTACGCACCCGCCTGGTCGCCGATCTGGAAGGCGCACGTGTGAGTGGCGAAACCGAGCGCCTGCGCTCGGCATTGTTGTCGTCGGTGTCGCACGACTTGCGCTCGCCGCTGGCCTCGATGATCGGCTCGGCCAGCAGCCTGGCCAGCTACGGCGATGCGATGGACGCGCACGATCGCCACAGCCTGCTCGACACCATCCAGCTTGAAGGCGAGCGACTGGATCGCTACATCCAGAATCTGCTTGATATGACCCGGCTTGGCCACACCGGGCTGACCGTGAATCGCGACTGGATCGGCGTGGACGAATTGATCGGCTCGGCCACCCGCCGCCTGCAGCGTTACCAGCCCGACGTGCGCCTGCAGCTGGACCTGGCCGCCGACCTGCCGGCGATCTGGGTGCATCCGGCGCTGGTGGAACAGGCCATCTTCAACGTGCTGGAAAATGCGGCGAAGTTCTCGCCGCCCGGCATCGCGGTCACCGTGCAGGCGACGCTGCGCAGCGGCGCGCTGCAGATCGACATCGGCGACCAGGGGCCGGGCATTCCCGAAGACGAGCGCGCGCGCATCTTCGACATGTTCTACAGCGTGGAACGCGGCGACCGTGGGCGCAACGGCACCGGCTTGGGCCTTGCCATCTGCCAGGGCATGATCGGCGCGCACGGCGGCAGCGTAGAGGCATTGGCAGGCGCGCATGGTCACGGCACCACAATTCGCATTACGCTGCCGTTGCTCGTTCCCGCCGCGCCACCTCGCCCCGATGCCGACTGACCTCACTGCCATCCCGCCCGCCCGTGTGCTGATCGTCGACGACGAGCCGCAGATCCGCCGTTTTCTCGATATCAGCCTGCGTGCGCAAGGCTACCGCGTGCTGCAGGCCGGCACCGCCGAAGAAGGCATGGCCTTGCTGGCCGGGCAGGGCGCCGAACTGGTGGTGCTGGACATCGGTCTGCCGGACCGCGACGGCCACGAGATGCTGCGCGAGATTCGTCAGTGGTCCAACGTGCCGGTGATCATGCTCACCGTGCGTGCCGGCGAAACCGAAAAGGTCGCCGCGCTCGATGCCGGCGCCAACGATTACGTCACCAAACCCTTCGGCGTGCAGGAATTGATGGCACGCATCCGCGTATTGCTGCGTCAGGCCGGTGCCGGCAGCACGGTGGAAGAAAGCGTGTTCGACGATGGCCGCCTGCACATCCATCTGGGCCTGCGCGAAGTCACCCTCAACGGCGAAGCCGTGCCGCTGAGCCGCAAGGAATACGCCTTGCTCGCACTGCTGCTCAAGCACGCCGGCCGCGTGGTGACCCAACCGCAATTGCTGCGCGAACTGTGGGGCCCCACCCACGAAGAAGACACCCACTACCTGCGCATCCTGGTCGGCAAACTGCGCCAGAAACTGCAGGACGATGCCGCCGCCCCGCATTACATCGTCACCGAACCCGGCGTGGGGCTGCGGTTTATCGGGGTGACGCGCTGAGGCAAGCGCGTCGCTAGGCGGGCGGCAACACCTTGCCAGGATTCAAGATCCCATCCGGGTCCAGTGCGGCCTTGATCGCACGCATCGCCGCCAGCGTGGATGCGCTGAACGCCTGTGCCATGAAATCGCGTTTGGCCACGCCGATGCCGTGTTCGCCGGAGAGCGTGCCTTCCAGTCCCAGCACCAGCGTAAACAGACGGGGCAGCGCGGCATGCGCACGCGCATCTTCGTCGGCATCGGCCGGGTCGTACATGATGTTGACGTGCAGGTTGCCGTTGCCGGCATGGCCGAAGGCGACGATGGGCAATGTGAATTCGGCAGCGAGCGCTTCCACGCCGGCCACCAGTGCGGGAATGCGCGACACCGGCACCACCACGTCTTCGTTGATCTTGCCGGGTTTGATGGTGCGCAAGGCCGGCGACAGGGCGCGGCGTGCCGCCCACAACTTGTCGCGTGCGCTGCCATCGGCGGCCACGTCCAGGCTCAGCACGCCTTCGCCATCGGCGGCATCGTGCAGGGCCTGCAATGCGTAAGGCAGTGTGTCGTGATCGCCATCGGCTTCGATCAACAGCATGGCGCCGGCGTCGGGCACGTCGCTGCCGTTGCGGCGTAGCAGTGCGATCGCGCTGGCATCCATGAATTCCAGCATGGTCGGCGTGGTCGGTTGCGCCATCAGCCGCGACACCGCCGCTGCGGCGCTGGACGCATCGCGATACAGCGCGCGCAAGCCGGCCTGTGCGATTGCGCGCGGGGTCAGTTTCAACGTGGCCTCGATGATGATCGCCAAGGTGCCTTCGCTGCCGACCAACAGATGCGTCAGGTCGTAGCCGGTGGAATTTTTGGTGTACGCACCGCCGCAGCGGATCACTTCGCCGGTGCCGGTCACCGCCACCAGGCCGAGTACGTTGTCGCGGGTGGCGCCGTATTTCACCGCGCGCGGTCCACCGGCGTTGGTGGATAAGTTGCCGCCGATACTGCAGATCTCCGCGCTGGACGGATCCGGTGGCCAGAACAATCCATGCGGCTGCAGCGCCTGCTGCAAGTCGCCATTGAGCAGGCCCGGTTGCACCACTGCGCAGCGGTCTTCCGGTCGCAGCGCAACGATGCGATTCATGCGCGCCATCGACAGCACCACGCCGCCGGAAAATGGCACTGCCGCGCCGGTGGTGCCGGTGCCGGCGCCGCGCGCCACGATCGGCACGCCATAGGCGCGACACGCCTGCACGATCGCCACGACGTCATCGGTGTCGCGCGGCAAGGCGACGGCAGCAGGCAATGCCCAGCGGCGCGAATCGTCTTCGCCATAGCGGCGGCGCGCATCGTCGCCGGTCAACCAGCCATCGGCATCCAGGCGCGCGGCCAACAGCTCGGCAAGTGCGGTGGGAAGTACATCGGTCATGACACGCGATCCTGTGGTGCCGCGCGCTGGATGCATTTCCACCCCAGCACGGCGACGGTGAGCGGCAACCAGACCCAGCGCAGCTCGGAGAGCAACGTGGTCAGGCCGTGCGCATTGAAGAAGCCGGTCGCGAACGGCGACACTCGGATCGGCCGCCACGGTGCGAACCAGCGCGTCCCGCTCCACGGCCAACCCAGCGCAACGCCCAGGCCGCCGGAGGTCATCGCATCCAGCAGCGGGTGCGATGCGGTGCAGACGCACAAAAGCACAGCTGCCTGCACGGCATCCGCTCGCAACAGACGATGTGCCGCAGCGCCGAACAACGCCATCAACGCGGCGAACAACAACAAGTGGCTGGCGCCACGGTGGCCGAACGCATCGGCGTAGGGAATATGCAGCGCGAACGCCAACACATCGGCATCCGGCACCATGGCGGCCACGACACCGGCCACGAGCAGGCGCGGCCAGATGCGCCTGCGTTCACTGGCGCACCACAGCGCCAGAGGCACGGCAGTGTGGGTCATGATGGTTGGCATCGGAACGTCGGGGTGCGCGTCGGCGGCGGTCAGCAATCGTCGGCGCGGAACGCGTCGCGGATCCAGTGCAATACCGGCGGTTCGCCGCTGGCATCGACCACATCGAAGCGGCAGGGCAGCGCTGCCAGTGCGGGGTGAGCGCCAAGAAACAGCTGCGCAGCCAGCACCAGCTTGCGGCGCTTGCGCCAGTCCACCGATGCCGCGCCGCCACCGAAGCGATCGTCGCGCCGGTAGCGCACTTCCACAAACACCAGCGATTGCCCATCGCGCATCACCAGATCCAGTTCGCCGCCGCGGTAGTTGGCATTGCCGACCACCAACCGCAGACCGGCCTGCTCCAGCAATGCGCGTGCGGCCGCTTCGACCCCCGCACCACGCTGCTGACGCGCTGCCGGCATGGCCTCAGCGGCCGTCGGCGATCGGGGTCGGACGGCCACCGCTGAAGGTGGACCAGGCCGGCGTGCGCAGCACATTGCCGAAGCCATCCAGGTGCAAGGTGCCGGTGGCGCCGTGCAGGCCGCCATCGCTGCCGGTGGCGAGTTTTTCCAGGTACGCAGTGATCTTCCAGGCGTCGTAGCCGAATGCGAACAGGCGGGCGGCCGGGCCGCGTGCGCTGGGCAGGGTGCTGGCCACCTCGCTCACTGCCGGCAGGCCGGACACGCCCAGGACGGTCCACGTTTCGCTCGGGTAGACGATGCCATCCAGCACCAGATCGTCTTCGACCTTGCCGGTGCCGGCCACCAACTGCGATGTGCCCACGCGCGACTTGCCGGCGAACCCGGCCAGTGCCAGCTGCGGCGCCAGCGCACGTGCAGTGTTGCCGCGCACTGCCAGGAACACCGCATCGGCCGTGCCGTAATTGCGCAACTGCGCACCGATATCGCCCGGCGCATCGGCCACGCTGATGCTGCCGGCGACGGTGCCGCCGCGTTCGGTGAAGCGGTCGCGGAAGGCCTTGATGGTGCGCTTGCCGTTGTCGTCGCTGGTGCCGACGATCAGCACGTTGCGGCGTTCGCGCGAGAGCAGATATTCGGCGGCCATGATGCCGTCGTCTTCCGGCGCCAGCGAGAACCCGGCGCTGCCGCTGGGTGGGGCCTTGTTGTCGGTGGGGCGGTTGAGCGCCAGCACCGGCACCGCCAGCTGGCCGCGCGCGAACAGCGCGCTGACTTCGTCGCGCCCCAACGGGCCAACCACGTAATCCACCCCGGCACTCACGGCCTTGTCATAGGCGGCATTGGCACCGGCTGGCGTGCCGGCGGTGTCGAAGAATTGCACTTCCGGGCGACGGCGGGTTTCCGCGTAGTAGCCGGCCAGCAGGCCATCGCGCACCGGCGCGGCGACGGTGGCCAGGTTGCCGGTGATCGGCAACAGCACACCCAGCTTGACCGGTGGGCGGTAGCCATCGCGTTCGGCCGGCGGGCGCTTGCTGGTGTCGAAGCCCCACTGCGCATCGCGCTCGAACGCGCGCGGCAGTCCCAGACCGCGGCTGATCAACGCGCGCCCAGCGAAGTTGTACAGCGGGTCGCCGGCCGGCAGTGCGGCGGTGCGGCCCTTGAGGGTGGCGTCGTCGAGGGCGGCGAGCAGGCGCACGATCGCGCGCTGGTTCTCGCTGCGCGCGGTGCCGGTCAGGCTGGCATCGGCGCGCGCGCGGTTGGCGGCCGCGCCGAACAGGTCGCCGGTCGCTTCCAGTGCGGCGGTGCGTGCCATAAACCAACGCGTCTGCAGCGGCTGGGTCAGTCCCTGCGGGCTGTCGCCCAGCGCCTGTAACGCCTGCACACTCTGCTTGTCGATCACCGCCAACTCGCCGGTGAGCAGCCCGAAGCGGGCGCGTTCCTCGCCGCTCAGCTGGCGCGCGTTGACCTGCGCCAGCAACGTACGGGCACGCGCATCGTCGCCAGCGTCGTGCCAACCGAACGCGGCCGCAGCCAGCAATCGGCTGCGCTGCACTCCGCTGGCACTGGCGGCTTCGGCTTCCAGCTGCTGCGCGGCTTCGCGCGGCTCGCTCTGGTCCAGCAGCGCCAATGCCGCGCTCGGCGTCGGCGAAGCGGTCGGCGTGACGCTGCTGGTGGCGCAACCGGCGGCCAGCATCACCATCAGCGAGAGGGCGGAGATCCTTGCAACACGCTTGTTCATTTCAGATCCATTGGACAGGGGCCGCCAGGGCGGACTGTTAAAAACGCTACGATTCTACCCTTTGCCCCCGGAAAACCGCTGATGACGTCCCCTGGAACCCTGCACGTGGTCGCCACGCCGATCGGCAACCTGGCCGACCTGTCGCCGCGCGCGCAGGAGGTGCTGCGTGGCGTGGCCGCAATCTGCGCCGAGGACACCCGCCACACTCGCCAGTTGCTCAGCCATTTCAGCATCGACCGCCCACTGCTGGCTCTGCACGACCACAACGAAGAGGCCATGTCCGAACGCATCGTGGCACGCCTGCGCGAGGGCGAATCGCTGGCCATCGTCAGCGACGCCGGCACCCCGCTAGTGAGTGACCCTGGCTTCAAGCTGGTGCGCGCCGCCCGCGCCGCCGGCATCAAGGTCAGCCCCGTACCCGGCGCCTGTGCTGCGATTGCCGCGCTCAGCGTCGCCGGCCTGCCCAGCGACCGTTTTGGCTTCGAAGGATTTCTGCCGGCAAAGAGCGCCGCCCGCCGCGAGCGCCTGACGCGGCTGGCCGGCGAGACCCGTACCCTGGTGTTCTACGAATCGTCGCACCGCATCGTCGAATCACTGGCCGACCTGCGCTTGGCCTTCGGCGACGAACGCCCGGCGGTCATTGCCCGCGAGCTGACCAAACTGTTCGAAACCGTACTCGACGGCACCCTGGCGCAACTGCAGGCCCAGGTCGAAGCCGACGACAACCAGCGCAAGGGCGAGTTCGTGGTAATGGTGCAAGGTGCCGCCGATGCCGCCGACGGCCAGCTCGCCGAAGGCCGCCGCGTCTACGCCAAGCTCGCCGAACACCTGCCGCCGTCCACCGCCGCCAAGCTCGCGGCCGAGCTGACCGGCGCGCCGCGGAAGGCCTTGTATGGCGGCTAGGCTTGCCGTTGCAGGGCCGTGCCTGGAGGCGAATGTGGTTGGTCGGTACGGCTTCTCGCGCCCAGATGCGCTCCTACGGGGCAATGGCAAGCTTGAAATCGCCGTGCCGTTCTGCATGGTGGCGATAGCGTAGAATGCGCCCCGGCGGAGTCGGCCAGACAGTCGCGTCACTCGCAAGAGTGCCGAGGAAAGTCCGGGCTCCATAGGGCAAGGTGCCAGGTAACGCCTGGGCGGCGCAAGCCGACGGACAGTGCAACAGAAAGATACCGCCTACGTTCCTTTCGGGGAGCCGGTAAGGGTGAAATGGTGCGGTAAGAGCGCACCGCGAGTCCGGTAACGGACCGGCACGGCAAACCCCACCTGGAGCAAGACCAAATAGGGATCCATTGGCGTGGCCCGCGCTGGATCCGGGTAGGTTGCTTGAGCGCTGCGGTGACGTAGCGCCTAGACGAATGACTGTCCACGACAGAACCCGGCTTATCGGCCGGCTCCGCCGCCTTCTTTGGGCGTTCGCCCGTCGAAGGCGCCCACGCTTCGTACCGCCGTTGGCGTTACAAAACGCGGGTCCCGCTCCGGGCATGCCACGTCCTCGCGGCTGTCGCCGCTCCCCCTTGACTCAAGGGGGCTTGCAGGTAGGTAGTTGGTCGAGGCTCTCGCCACGCGCTGCCGCCTTCTTTGGGCGTTCGCCCTTCGAAGGTGTCCACGCTTCGTACCGCCGTTGGCGGTACAAAACGCGGGTCCCGCTCCGGGCATGCCACATCCCCGCGGCTGTCGCCGCGCCCCCTTGACTCAAGGGGGCTTGCAGGTAGGTAGTTGGTCGAGGCTCTCGCCACGCGATCGACTCCCTTCCACCGCGTGCGGGGGAAGGTGCCCGAAGGGCGGATGGGGGCACGCAATTCGAAATGCCTGCAACTGCGTTTGGCGCTAGCCGAACGAGCGGGTGAATAGCTCCTCCAGGGCGTCGATGATGAGTTGGCCCTGGTCTTTCAATGTGCCGGCAGGTTTGTTGAGCACGGCCAGCGGCACCGAAGTCGTTTCCAGCGGTTGCAGGATGACGCTGTGGCCGGCCACGGTGAGTTCCGGGGTGACGCGGGATGGGGTCGGGGACTGCGTGGACTTTCGGACCAGGGGGATGACGACGCGGCGTGGTGCGGCGTCGAAAATTTTCGACTGAACGACGACCACGTACGGGATGTTCTTGTTCTGGCCGACATTGGCGTAGACATCGAACTGGTCGGTCAATAAGTGTGGAGAACTCGTCGGCGAAGGAGCCGTGCGCCTCAGTGAAGGCCTTCCATTCGCTCGCGGCGCGTTGCAGCGCAAGCGCTCTTGCGCTGTGGCTGTCGCGTTCCTTGGTGACGTACTCGGCCAGCAGCGCTTCGACCTTTGCCGAGAGATTGCCGGTCAGCGTGCGGGCTTGCGCCGCCAGGTCGGCGTTGATGTTCAGATTCAGCGGCTTCTTCTGCGCAGAAACATCGTAGTAGCGGTTCATGCGCTGGCGCCCGGCTTATGCGCATGCGATGCGCATGATCCTGGAGTGTCAACGCGCTCCCGGGATCTCCAACCGGGTCTCGCCCTGGAAGAGCCCGTTTGGGCCGAAACGGCGTTCATGGATAAAGCCCTGCCCTCGATCGTCCACCGCCACGATGGTGCTGGCGCGGGTGCCGTAGCTGGGTCCGGTGATGAAGGCGGCCGAGAGCAGGCGTTCGATGGGCAGGTCCACGCCGGTCTGCGGTAGCGCAGCATCGGGGGCGATGGCCGGGTTGCCCAACGCAGCCCACAGTGGCTGAAGGTCTTCATTGCCGTGGGCGCACCAGTGGCGCAGCACCTCGGTCAGTGCGGCGGTTTTGGGCCACAGCGCGTCCAGCGGTCCGTTAGACATGCCATGGATGCCCGCCGCCAGTGGCCGCGCCAGCGAAGGGTGATTGCTCAGGTGCTCGCAGCGGTCGGCGTCGCACAGTAAGAAGTTGAAGGGTGGGAACGCGTGGGCGGCGCCGGCCAGTGCGTCGGCGTACGCGGTAGCGCCCAGGCTGCCGGACAGATAGTCGGCAATCAGATTCCCGCGCGAGCGCCCCGAGGCGGTGGCAAGCGGGGCGCGAACGTTGGTGACCACCGCAGCGCGGCCGTCCTGACCCAGGCCCACCCAGCTGCCGCCAGAGCGCAGGTCGCGGCCCGCAAGCACGTTCTCTGCCGGTGCCGCCCACTGCGCCAGCGCCGCGGTGGGGCGTTCGTGGAATTCATCGCGGTTGCCGGCTAGCAGCAGGCACCAGCGCGGATGGGTTTTCCAGGCAAGAGCGACCAGGCACATGGCGTCGATTGTCGCCGGTTTGCGCAGTTGCGGTCTGCCGCTGGCGCAGCGTGAAGTGAGACTGGGGTCGGGTTTACATGGTCTTCACGCCCCTGAATTTCCGTTCAATCTCAAAATCTGAGACGAAACAGCAACTTGTGGATAACCTTTGAACAAGTCTCTAAAGAGTGCTGCAACTCATTGATGCGACTAGCGATTTATGGACCTCAAAGTTGTTGACAACCTTTGATGCGCTGCTAAGGTGGGCAACGGAGGGAAAACCAGGTGTTTTGTGGTTTTTCGTGGTTCAATGATCCCCCAGCGGGTATTCGAGGTTGCATTCGGTGTTTCAGGGCGAGACTGCCATCACGGTGGACGACAAGGGGCGTATGGCGGTGCCAACCGCATACCGCGACCTCGTTACGCGTGTCAGCGGCAACCGCCTGGTACTCACCTACAACCCGTTCGAAGCCGGATGCCTGTGGCTGTACGCGGAAAAGGAGTGGGAACGGGTGCGCGACGATGTGATGTCCAAGCCCAATACCCAGCGCGTGATCCGCACGCTGCAGCAAAAACTGGTGGGTTCTTCGGCCGTGCTCGAGCTGGACGCCAATGGCCGTCTGAGCATCCCGGCCAGCCATCGCAATGCGGTTGGCATCGAGAAAAAAGCCGTGCTGCTGGGTATGGGCGACAAATTCGAACTCTGGAGCGAGCAGGCACATCGCGCACTGATCCAGCAGACATTGTCTGACGGGGATCTGGGCGATGAATTGCTCGATCTCAGGTTGTGAGCCGGGGTGCCCGGATGCGCGGTGAAGCGCAGCCCGGTCACCCGGTGTCGCAGCCGCCGGCGGCCCATGTGCCGGTGCTCTACACGCAGGTTCTGGATGGCCTGCAAGTGACCGAAAACGGAACCTATCTCGATGGCACGTTCGGACGTGGCGGACACGCACGCGGCGTGCTGGAACACCTTGGCCCGGGAGGTCGACTGCTGGTGATGGACAAGGACCCTGAAGCGATCGCAGTGGCCGAACAGACGTTCGGTGGCGATGCGCGCGTGTCCATCCATCGCGGTAGTTTCGCCGGGCTCGGTCAGGTGGTTGCCGCTGCCACTGTCGACGGCATCCTGCTGGATCTGGGCGTGTCTTCGCCGCAGCTGGAGGTGGCCGGGCGCGGTTTCAGCTTCGGCAAGGACGGCCCGCTGGACATGCGCATGGACCCGGACAGCGGCCAGAGCGCGGCGCAGTGGCTGGCGCAGGCGACCGATCGCGAGATCGCCGATGTGCTGTGGACCTATGGCGAAGAACGCCAGAGCCGCCGCATCGCGCGCGCCATCGTGGCGCGCCGCGCCGAACAGCCGCTGCTGCGCACCGCCCAACTGGCCGATCTGATCGCCTCGGTGATGCCGCGCGGCGACAGCAAGACCCACCCGGCCACACGCAGCTTTCAGGCGATCCGCATCTACATCAATCGCGAACTCGACGATCTGGAAACCGGCCTGGATGCAGCGCTTGCCGCGCTCAAGCCCGGCGGCCGGCTGGCGGTGATCAGCTTCCATTCGCTGGAAGATCGCATCGTCAAACAATTCATGGCCCGCTACGCCAAGGCCCCGCCGAGCAATCGCCGCCTGCCCGAAGCGCAGCCGTTCGTGCCGACGCTGCAATTGGTGAGCGGCGCGATCAAGGCCGACGACGCCGAATTGAACGTCAACCCACGCGCCCGCAGCGCGGTGCTGCGGGTGGCTGAAAAGTTGGAATTGGGGATTGGGGATTCGGGATTGGAGAGGCGCTCTGGGCGAATCCCCAATCCCCAATCCCCAATCCCGGCGTCTCAAGGAGACGCCCGATGAGCCGCCTGCTGCTCCTCGTGCTGCTTGCCTGCAGCATCGCGTCGGCGATCGGTGTCGTGTACATGCGCCACATGCATCGCAAGCTGTTCGTGCAGTTGTCCAAGCTCGAACACACGCGCGACGAGTTGAATATCGAATTCGGCCGGCTGCAGCTGGAGCAGGCCACGTGGGCGGAAAGCAATCGGGTCGATCAGGTCGCGCGTGCGCGTATCGGGATGAAGTTCCCGGAGACCAACGACATCGTGGTGATACGCCCATGACAAAGCAGAAGAGCATCTGTTTTGCACAGCAAAGCAGCACGCAGGGTGGCGCACACGAATGTGCGCCAACGACAAAACGGCAGGACAGCCGTTTTGCACAGCGAAGCTGCCCGCCGGGTGGCGCACAGGGATGGGCGCCATGAAAACCGGCCGTAACCGCACTCGCAGCAATTTCAATCTCCGTGGTCGCCTGACCCTGGTCGGCATCGCCTTGGGCTTGTGCTCGGTGACGTTGATCGGGCGCGCCGCGTTCGTGCAGCTGGTCAACCGCGATTTCTATCAGCGTCAGGGCGAAGCGCGTTACTTGCGCGAACTGCCTATCGCCACCTCGCGCGGCATGATCACCGACCGCAACGGCGAGCCGCTGGCGGTGTCCACGCCGGTGGAATCGATCTGGGTTAATCCGCAGGAATTGCTGCGCAACCCGGACCGCATTCCCGAGCTGGCCAAGGCGCTCGGACAGCCGCTGGACGAATTGAACGCCAAGCTGGCACAGAAGGCCGGCAAGGAATTCATGTACCTGCAGCGCCGCATCAATCCGGACAAGGCGCATGCGATTGTCGATCTGAAAATTCCCGGCGTGTTCTCGCAGCGCGAGTTCCGTCGCTTCTATCCGCAAGGCGAAGCGATGGCCCACGTGCTGGGCTTCACCAACATCGACGACCGCGGGCAGGAGGGCCTTGAATTGGCCTTCGACGAATGGCTGCGCGGCAAGCCCGGTTCCAAGAAGGTGGTGCGCGATGCGCGAGGCGCCATCGTGGAAAGCGTGGACCTGGTGCGTCCGGCGCAACCGGGCAAGGACCTGACGCTGAGCATCGACCGCCGCATCCAGTTCCTGGCCTACAAGGAACTGCGTAACGCCCTGGTCGAAAACAACGCAGCAGGCGGTTCGATGGTGGTGATGGACGTGGCCACTGGCGAAGTGCTGGCGATGGTCAACCTGCCCACCTACAACCCGAATTCGGTCACCGGCATCAACCCGTCGGCGCGCCGCAACCGCGCGGTCACCGATCTGGTCGAGCCGGGTTCGACGATGAAGCCGCTGACCGTGGCCACCGCGCTGACTGCCGGCGTGGTGACCAAGGACACCGTCATCGATACCAACCCCGGCTACATGTCGGTGGGGCGCTTCACCATTCGCGATGTGCCACACAATAACGGCGTGCTCAATGTCACTGGCGTGATCACCCGCAGCTCGAACATCGGTGCGGCCAAGATCGCCGCCAAGGTGCCGGACCAGACCTTCTATCAGTCGATCCGCAACTTCGGTTACGGCAGTGCGCCGCATAGCGGATTTCCTGGTGAATCGGCCGGTGTGGTGTTGCAGCCGGCACGCTGGAGCGGCCCGTCCAAGACCACGATGTCGTATGGCTACGGCCTGTCGGTGACGCCGCTGCAGATTGCGCAGGCGTACGCCACGCTGGGCAACGGCGGCAAGCTCACCCCGCCCACCTTCGTGCGCGGCCAGCACAACGAAACCCGTCAGGTGATCACGCCGGAAGTGGCGCGGCAGGTCATCGACATGATGGAAACCGTGGTCACCCAAGGCGGCGCCAAGGGCGCGGCGATCCTGGGCTATCACGTCGCCGGCAAGACCGGTACCGCGCGCAAGAACGGCGCCAGCGGCTACGAGCGCGGGCATTACAACGCGCTGTTCGCGGGTCTGGTACCTGCCACGCGCCCGCGCTTTGCCACCGTCATCGTGATCAACGATCCGCAGGGCAAGGTGTACTACGGCGGCCTGGTGTCGGCGCCGGTGTTCCACAAGGTGATGGAAGGCGCGCTGCGCTTGATGGACGTGCCGCCGGACGACATCCAGTCATGGCTGGCCGCACAGGCTGCCGGCAAGACCGGCCAGCCCATGGTCAAGCCGCAGTCGGCCGATCTGGATCCGGCGCTGGTGCCGGACCCGGTGGACGAAGTGTCTGCCGGCATCCCGACCGCACTGGCGCCTGCGCCGGCCGCCGCGCCAGCGCAGCCCGCGCCGTTGCAGGAGAGCCGCCAGTGAGCCGTTCCATGGCGCTTTCGCAGTTGCTGCCGGACGTGGCGCTGCCGCACGACGTGCAGGTCTCCGGTCTGGTGATGGATAGCCGTACCGTTGCTCCGGGCGATGCGTTCGTGGCGATCGCCGGCTTCGGTGCGCATGGCCTGGGCTTTGTCGAACAAGCGCGCGCCAATGGCGCAACAGCGGTGTTGTTCGAGCCGCCGGCTCCGGACGGTCTGCCGGTCCCCGTCGATGCGATTGCCGTGCCCGGTTTGCGCGCGCGCCTTGGCGTGATGGCCGATCAATTTCATGGCCGGCCGTCGCATGCAATGCGCATGGTCGGCGTCACTGGCACCAATGGCAAGACCTCCACCGTACAGTTGCTGGCGCAGGCGCTGACGCTGCTCGGTACGCCCACCGGCACGCTCGGCACCCTTGGCGTCGGTCTGTATGGTGCGGCCGTGTCGACCGGTTTCACCACGCCGCTGGTGCTGCCCACGCATGCGTTGCTGGCGCAGTTGCGCGATGAGGGCGCGCAGGCGGTGGCGATGGAGGTCAGCTCGCACGCGCTCGATCAGGGCCGCGTGGATGCGGTGCATTTCGACGTCGCGGTGTTCACCAATCTCACCCGCGATCATCTCGATTACCACGGCGAGATGGCGCAATACGGCGCCGCGAAGGCCAAGCTGTTCACCCGCCCTGGCTTGAAAGCCGCCGTGGTGAATCTGGACGATGGCTTCGGCCGCACGCTGTTCGCTTCGCGCGATCCCGTGCTGCGCGCGATCGGCGTGAGCTCGCGCGCACATGCCGATGCCAGCGTGAGCGCGCAGGCATTGCAGCTGGACCACAACGGCATCAACTTCGCCCTGAATATCCAGGGCGAAGTGCATCCGGTGCATTCGCCGTTGCTGGGCCGCTTCAACGTGGACAACCTGCTGGCCGTGGCCGGCGCGTTGTGGGCGCTGGACATCGCACCCGCGCAGATCGCCACCGTGCTCGGTCAGTTGCAGCCGATCCATGGCCGCATGAACCGTCTCGGTGGCGCACATGGCGCACCATTGGTGGTGGTCGATTACGCACACACCCCGGATGCGCTGGAACAGGCATTGAGCAGCCTGCGTTCGCATGCGCAGGACCGGCTGATCTGCGTGTTCGGCTGCGGTGGTGAACGTGACACCGGCAAACGCCCGCAGATGGCGGCGATTGCAGAACTCAACGCCGATGTGGCAATCGTCACCGACGACAACCCGCGTGGCGAAGATGGCGATGCGATTGTGGCCGATATCCTGCGCGGCTTCGCGCGCCCGGATGCCGCCATCGTACAGCGCGACCGCGCCGCAGCGATCCATCAGGCCATCGCCATGGCCAGCGCGTCCGACATCGTGTTGATCGCCGGCAAGGGACACGAGCCATACCAAGAAGTTGCCGGCGTGCGGCATGCCTTCGACGACGCCATCGTGGCGGCGCAGGCGCTGCTGCCGCGCACCGTGTTGGGAGTGCGCCCATGAAGCTCACCCCACTGTCATTGATTGCGCATTGGGCCGGCGGCGAACTGCATGGCGACGACGCCATGATCGATGCGGTCGGCAACGACACCCGCACGCTCGCCAATGGCAGCCTGTATAGCGCGCTGCGCGGCGAGCGTTTCGATGGACATGACTTTGCCGCCGACGCCGTCGCGCGTGGGGCCAGCGGATTGCTGGTGGAGCGCCTGCTGCCGGCGCTGAGCGTACCGCAGGTGGTGGTGAAAGATACCGAGCTGGCACTGGCGCGGATTGCTGCCAGTATGCAGCGCGACCGCGTCACGCGCGTGCTCGCGTTGACCGGTTCCAACGGCAAGACCAGCGTCAAGGCGCTGCTGCTGTCGATCCTGCAGGAAGCCGGGCGCGTGGAGGGCACGACCGTGTACGCCACGCCGGGCAACCGCAACAACGAGATCGGTTTGCCGCTGGCCGTGATTGCCGCGCCTGACGATGCGGACTTTGCGATCTACGAAATGGGTGCAGGCAAGCCGGGCGATATTGCCTATCTGACCGATATCGCGCAGCCGCATGTCGCGCTGGTCAACAACATCGCGCCCGCCCATCTGGAACGCCTGGGCAGCTTGCTCGGCGTTGCACAGACCAAGGGCGCCATCTACGCCGCGCTGCCCGCCGATGGCGTGGCCGTGATCAATGCCGATGACGCTTTTGGCATGTGGTTCGAGCAGCAGTTGCAGGCGCAGCCGGCGCAGGGACGTTGCATCGTGCGCTACGGCTTGCAGATCGGTGCCGATATCACGGCGCGTGAGCTGCAACTGCAGGCTGGCGCTGCGCAGTTCACCTTGGTGACCCCGCAGGGCGAAGCGCAGGTTGCACTGCCGTTGCCGGGCATGGATCCCATTCGTTCGCGCACGCCAAGTCCTGCCCGCGAGCTTCTGCCCGGACCCCAACCGGATAGGGTTCAGCCGACTGCAGATCGGGGGGGGGCTCCGCCTGCTGGCGGCCCCCTGGATGGCTTGCCCGCTCGGCGGACGATGTCCCGGACCCGGCTGCCATCTCCCCCTGCGCCCTCGCCTGCGTTCTCGGCGGGCAGCTTCAGCGATCTGCTCCGTCAGTTCGATCCGTCGCTTCTTGATACATCGCTTCTTGATTCGATGCCTGCCGTCGGCACGCCGCATACAGCGGCTGCCCCAGCAGAGTGCGATGAGGTGCAATCGGGTCTGCGTGCAGCCGATGACCCGCCACCCACCGTGCGTGTCGCTGTCACTGCCGCGCGGCCGCCGCGCGCCAAGCCGGCCCCGCGACGGCGTGCGGCGCAACCCTCCGACGCTTCGCCGGCCGCGCAGGTGGATCTACGCACGCTCGGCTACAGTCAGCAGCAGCAAGAGAAGATCAAACCGAAGGTGCGTTCGACAGTGGCGCAGCACCACGAGGCACTGGTGGGCCATGGGTTTACACACGCGCACATCGTTGCGCTCAGCCAACACCCGGCAGCGTTAGGGACCGTTGCTGTCACGTATCAGGACATAATCAGGGCGTTGCCAGAGGCGACACACGAAGACATCGTTGGCGTCGGCAAACAGTGGTCCGGCGCACGCGCCCTGGAGGCCTTGCTCACGGAGGCGAGGGAGTTGAGAGGTCCGCCGTTACAGTTGGACACAGGCCAACTTCTCAAGATTGCAAAACGTGGAGGCGTGACCGCAGTGGAGGCAGTGCATGCATGGCGCAATGCACTGACGGGTGCCCCCCTGAACCTGACCCCGGACCAAGTGGTGGCCATCGCCAGCAATATTGGCGGCAAGCAGGCGCTGGAGACGGTGCAGCGGCTGTTGCCGGTGCTGTGCCAGGACCATGGCCTAACCCCGGACCAGGTCGTGGCCATCGCCAGCAATGGCGGCAAGCAGGCGCTGGAGACGGTGCAACGGCTGTTGCCGGTGCTGTGCCAGGCCCATGGCCTGACCCCGGACCAGGTGGTGGCCATCGCCAGCAATATTGGCGGCAAGCAGGCGCTGGAGACGGTGCAGCGGCTGTTGCCGGTGCTGTGCCAGGACCATGGCCTGACCCCGGACCAGGTGGTGGCCATCGCCAGCCATGGCGGCGGCAAGCAGGCGCTGGAGACGGTGCAGCGGCTGTTGCCGGTGCTGTGCCAGGACCATGGCCTGACCCCGGACCAGGTGGTGGCCATCGCCAGCAATATTGGCGGCAAGCAGGCGCTGGAGACGGTGCAGCGGCTGTTGCCGGTGCTGTGCCAGGACCATGGCCTGATCCCGGACCAGGTGGTGGCCATCGCCAGCAATATTGGCGGCAAGCAGGCGCTGGAGACGGTGCAGCGGCTGTTGCCGGTGCTGTGCCAGGACCATGGCCTGACCCCGGACCAGGTGGTGGCCATCGCCAGCAATAGTGGCGGCAAGCAGGCGCTGGAGACGGTGCAGCGGCTGTTGCCGGTGCTGTGCCAGGCCCATGGCCTGACCCCAGACCAAGTGGTGGCCATCGCCAGCCACGATGGCGGCAAGCAGGCGCTGGAGACGGTGCAGCGGCTGTTGCCGGTGCTGTGCCAGGACCATGGCCTGACCCCGGCCCAAGTGGTGGCCATCGCCAGCAATAACGGCGGCAAGCAGGCGCTGGAGACGGTGCAGCGGCTGTTGCCGGTGCTGTGCCAGGCCCATGGCCTGACCCCAGACCAAGTGGTGGCCATCGCCAGCCACGATGGCGGCAAGCAGGCGCTGGAGACGGTGCAGCGGCTGTTGCCGGTGCTGTGCCAGGACCATGGCCTGACCCCGGCCCAAGTGGTGGCCATCGCCAGCAATAGTGGCGGCAAGCAGGCGCTGGAGACGGTGCAGCGGCTGTTGCCGGTGCTGTGCCAGGACCATGGCCTGACCCCGGACCAGGTGGTGGCCATCGCCAGCAATGGCGGCGGCAAGCAGGCGCTGGAGACGGTGCAGCGGCTGTTGCCGGTGCTGTGCCAGGACCATGGCCTGACCCCGGACCAGGTCGTGGCCATCGCCAGCAGTAGCGGCGGCAAGCAGGCGCTGGAGACGGTGCAGCGGCTGTTGCCGGTGCTGTGCCAGGACCATGGCCTGACCCCGGACCAGGTGGTGGCCATCGCCAGCCACGATGGCGGCAAGCAGGCGCTGGAGACGGTGCAGCGGCTGTTGCCGGTGCTGTGCCAGGACCATGGCCTGACCCCGGACCAGGTGGTGGCCATCGCCAGCAATATTGGCGGCAAGCAGGCGCTGGAGACGGTGCAGCGGCTGTTGCCGGTGCTGTGCCAGGACCATGGCCTGACCCCGGACCAGGTGGTGGCCATCGCCAGCAATATTGGCGGCAAGCAGGCGCTGGAGACGGTGCAGCGGCTGTTGCCGGTGCTGTGCCAGGACCATGGCCTGACCCCGGACCAGGTGGTGGCCATCGCCAACAATAACGGCGGCAAGCAGGCGCTGGAGACGGTGCAGCGGCTGTTGCCGGTGCTGTGCCAGGACCATGGCCTGACCCCGGACCAGGTGGTGGCCATCGCCAGCAATATTGGCGGCAAGCAGGCGCTGGAGACGGTGCAGCGGCTGTTGCCGGTGCTGTGCCAGGACCATGGCCTGACCCCGGCCCAGGTGGTGGCCATCGCCAACAATAACGGCGGCAAGCAGGCGCTGGAGACGGTGCAGCGGCTGTTGCCGGTGCTGTGCCAGGACCATGGCCTGACCCCGGACCAGGTGGTGGCCATCGCCAGCAATATTGGCGGCAAGCAGGCGCTGGAGACGGTGCAGCGGCTGTTGCCGGTGCTGTGCCAGGACCATGGCCTGACCCCGGACCAGGTGGTGGCCATCGCCAGCAATGGCGGCGGCAAGCAGGCGCTGGAGAGCATTGTTGCCCAGTTATCTCGCCCTGATCCGGCGTTGGCCGCGTTGACCAACGACCACCTCGTCGCCTTGGCCTGCCTCGGCGGACGTCCTGCCCTGGATGCAGTGAAAAAGGGATTGCCGCACGCGCCGGAATTGATCAAAAGAATCAATCGCCGCATTCCCGAACGCACGTCCCATCGCGTTGCCGACCTCCCCGAACGCACGTCCCATCGCGTTGCCGACCTCGCGCACGTGGTGCGCGTGCTTGGTTTTTTCCAGAGCCACTCCCACCCAGCGCAAGCATTCGATGACGCCATGACGCAGTTCGGGATGAGCAGGCACGGGTTGGTACAGCTCTTTCGCAGAGTGGGCGTCACCGAATTCGAAGCCCGCTGCGGAACACTCCCCCCAGCCTCGCAGCGTTGGGACCGTATCCTCCAGGCATCAGGGATGAAAAGGGCCAAACCGTCCCCTACTTCAGCTCAAACGCCGGATCAGGCGTCTTTGCATGCATTCGCCGATTCGCTGGAGCGTGACCTTGATGCGCCCAGCCCAATGCACGAGGGAGATCAGACGCGGGCAAGCAGCCGTAAACGGTCCCGATCGGATCGTGCTGTCACCGGCCCCTCCACACAGCAATCTTTCGAGGTGCGCGTTCCCGAACAGCACGATGCGCTGCATTTGCCCCTCAGCTGGAGGGTAAAACGCCCGCGTACCAGGATCGGGGGCGGCCTCCCGGATCCTGGTACGCCCATCGCTGCCGACCTGGCAGCGTCCAGCACCGTGATGTGGGAACAAGATGCGGCCCCCTTCGCAGGGGCAGCGGATGATTTCCCGGCATTCAACGAAGAGGAGCTCGCATGGTTGATGGAGCTATTGCCTCAGTCAGGCTCAGTCGGAGGGACGATCTGACGCCACAACGTGCTCAACGCCTTGGCGGCAACCGGTCTGGCACTTGGTGCCGGCATCGCCTTGCCGGTGATCGCGGCCGGTCTGGCGCAGGCGCATCCGGTGGCCGGTCGGCAAATCGCGCAGACCTTACCGAGTGGCGCGGTGCTGATCGACGACAGCTACAACGCCAACCCTGGCTCGCTGGATGCGGCCATCGATGCGTTGGCCGCCGCACCCGGCGAAGGCTGGCTGGTGCTCGGCGACATGCGCGAACTCGGCGCCGAAGGCCTCGCATTGCATGCCGCTGCCGGACGTCGCGCACGCGCGGCCAAGCTGCAGCGGCTGTACGCGCTGGGCGAGCTCAGCGCCGCCGCGGCGCAGGCATTTGGCGACGGCGGCCGCGTGTTCGCCACACACGGCGAGTTGATCGACGCCTTGCAGGCAGATCTGGTCGATACCGCCAGCCGGGAAACAAGCACACAGCAACACGCATCGGGAAATACGCAGGAACATGCAGTGATTCACCAACAGAAATCGCCGTCCACGGCCGCTCTTTCAGGTGCCGCCTCCATCACGATCCTGGTGAAGGGTTCGCGCGGCAGCGCGATGGACCGCGTCGTCACCGCGCTGCTCGCATCGGCGGAGGGCGCATCCCATGCTGCTTGAGCTGGCCCGTTGGCTGCAGCAACTGGAGAGCCTGTTCGGGCTGTTCAACTATTTGACCTTCCGCGGCATTTTGGCTGCGTTGACCGCGCTGTTCCTGTCGTTGTGGATGGGCCCTGCGGTGATCCGCAAGCTCGCCCAGTTCAAGGGCGGCCAGCCGATCCGCCAGGACGGCCCGCAGACGCATTTTTCCAAGGCCGGCACGCCGACCATGGGCGGCTCGCTGATCCTGCTCACCGTCACCTTGTCGGTGCTGCTGTGGGGCGACCTGCGTAATCGCTATGTGTGGTTGGTGCTGGCGGTGATGATCTGCTTCGGTGCGATCGGCTGGTACGACGACTGGATCAAGATCGTGCGTCGCGACCCGAATGGGTTGAAATCGCGCTGGAAGTATCTGCTGCAGTCGATCTTCGGCCTGGCGGCCGGCTTGTTCCTGTACTACACCGCCGACGTCCCGGCGGCGATCACGTTTTACATCCCGATGTTCAAGTCCATCGCGCTGCCGCTGGTCGGCGTGAGCTTCGTGGTGATCGCCTACTTCTGGATCGTGGGTTTCTCCAATGCAGTGAACCTCACCGACGGCCTGGATGGTTTGGCCATCATGCCGACCGTGCTGGTGGCCTGCGCGCTGGGGGTGTTCGCGTATGCGTCGGGCAACGTGGTGTTTGCCGAATACCTGAAAATCCCGCTGATTCCCGGCGCTGGCGAGCTGATCATCATCTGCTCGGCGATCGCCGGGGCAGGGTTGGGCTTTCTCTGGTTCAACACCTACCCTGCAATGGTGTTCATGGGCGACATCGGCGCGCTGTCGCTGGGCGCGGTGCTCGGCACCATCGCGGTGATCGTGCGTCAGGAAATGGTGCTGGTGATCATGGGCGGCGTGTTCGTGATCGAAACGCTGTCGGTGATCATCCAGGTGGCCAGCTTCAAGCTGACCGGCAAGCGCGTGTTCCGCATGGCGCCGATCCACCACCATTTCGAACTCAAGGGTTGGCCGGAGCCGCGCGTGATCGTGCGTTTCTGGATCATTTCGGTGGTGCTGGTGCTGATCGGCCTTGCCACGTTGAAGGTGCGCTGATGAACGACATGTCCCGCCAGGCCACACGACTGGACGCCATCGGCGGCCGCTACGATCCGTGGCTGCTCGGGGCCGCGGTCACGCTCGCCTCGCTGGGCGTGGTGATGGTGGCGTCCAGCTCGATCGAGCTGGAAGCCAGCCCGTTCTACTACCTGACCCGCCACTTGCTGTTCCTGGGGGGCGGCATCGCGCTGGCGTTCTGGGCAATGCGCACCGAGCTCAAGACCATCGAACAGCATAACCAGATGCTGTTGCTGGCCTGCTTTGTGCTGCTCGTCGTGGTGTTCGTGCCTGGCCTGGGCAGCACCGTCAATGGCGCCAAGCGCTGGATCAACCTGGGCGTGTCGCGGTTTCAGGTGGTCGAATCGGTGAAAGTGTTCTACATCATCTGGCTTGCGAGCTATCTGGTGCGTTTCCGCGACGAGGTCAACGCGACCTGGCAGGCGATGCTCAAACCGGTGTTCGTGGTCGGCCTCTTGGTCGGCCTGTTGCTGCTGCAGCCGGACTTCGGCTCCTCGATGCTGCTGCTGAGCGTGACCGCCTGCATGCTTGTGCTGGGCGGTGCGCCGATCGGGCGCATCATCCTGCCGATCCTGCTGTTGCTGCCGGCATTGGTGGCATTGGTGATCTTCGAGCCGTACCGCATGCGGCGCGTGACCTCCTTCATGGACCCGTGGGTGGATCAGTTGGGCTCGGGCTACCAACTGTCCAACGCCCTGATGGCCATCGGTCGCGGTCAGTGGACCGGCGTAGGCCTGGGCGCCTCGGTACAGAAGCTCAACTATCTGCCCGAATCGCACACCGACTTCATCTTTTCGGTGATCGCCGAGGAACTGGGCTTTGTGGGTGTGTGCGGCGTGATCGGGTTGTACGCGCTGCTGGTCGGTCGCGCCTTCTGGCTGGGCATGCGCTGCGTGGAAATGAAGCGGCATTTCTCCGGCTACATCGCCTTCGGCATCGGCCTGTGGATCGCAATGCAGAGCTTCGTGTCGATCGGCGTCAACCTGGGCATCCTGCCGACCAAGGGGCTGACCCTGCCGCTGATTTCGTCAGGCGGTTCATCGGTGCTGATGACCTGTCTTGCGATGGGTGTGCTGCTGCGGGTGTCCTACGAGGCCGATCGCGCCGAGCGCCTGCGCAGCAAGTTGTCTCCGCAGGGCGCGGCCATCTCGCCAGGTGAGCCAGCCGAGCCGGTGGTCGATGCGGTACCGCCGGCCTACGCGCCTGCGCGCAAGCCGCAACGCGACACTGCCGCTGCGCCCGCACCTGCCGCCGCCCCGGTTGCCGCCCATGTAGCACCGGCATCGGCCATCCTGCGCGGCACCAGCCGCATGCAACCGCGTGTGGAACCGACGTTTGGGAGGATTGCGTGAGCGTTTATGCGCATCTCTCGCAAACGCCCGCACATCCATCTGCGCGTATTCAGCCGGTGATGATTCTGGCCGGCGGCACCGGTGGGCATATTTTCCCGGGACTGGCCGTGGCCAAGGTGCTGCGCGCGCGCGGCGTGCCGGTGACCTGGCTGGGTGCCGATGGCGCGATGGAAACCCGCCTGGTGCCGCAGCACGACATTCCCATCGATACGCTGGCCATCACCGGCCTGCGCGGCAAAGGCATGGTGAAGTTGCTCGGCGCGCCGCTGCGGGTAATGCGCGCAGTGCGCGCCGCAGGCTTTGTGCTGCGCAAGCGCCAGCCGCGTGCGGTGATCAGTTTTGGCGGCTTTGCTGCCGGTCCGGGCGGGCTGGCTGCGCGCTTGCTCGGTGCGCCGTTGCTGGTGCACGAACAGAATCGCGCACCTGGCATGACAAACAAGGTGTTGTCGCGTTTCGCGCGCCGCGTGCTGACCGGCTTTCCGGGCAGCTTTGCTGGCGAAGAAGCGGTAGGCAACCCAGTGCGTGCAGAAATCGCTGCACTGCCTGCGCCGGCTGACCGTTTGGTCGGTCGCACCGGCCCGGTATGCGTCTTGGTGCTGGGCGGAAGCCAGGGCGCGCGCGTGTTGAATCAGGCGGTGCCGACAGCGCTGGCCGCACTCGGTCATCCGGATGTCGAGGTTCGCCATCAGTGCGGCGAAAAGCTGCGCGCCGAAGCCGAGGTGGCGTATGCACAGGCCAGCGTCAACGCCAGCGTCGAACCCTTTATCGCCGACATGGCTGCGGCCTATGCGTGGGCCGATCTGGTGGTGTGCCGTGCCGGGGCTTCCACGCTTGCAGAGCTGTGCGCCGCCGGTGTCGGCAGCGTGCTGGTGCCGTTTGCCGCCGCCGTGGACGACCATCAAACCCGCAATGCCGAATATCTGGTTGGGGCCGACGCCGCCGTGCTGCTCAAGCAGGACGACAGCCTGGCAGTGCGCTTGCAGCAGGTGTTGCAGACGTTGCTCACCGACCCGGCCCGTCGCCTGTCGATGGCCAACGCCGCACGCACCCTGGCCAAGCCGGACGCCGCCGAGCGCATCGCCGACATCATTCTTCAGGAGGCCGGGACTGGGGATCGCCAGCCTCCGGCTGTCGAAGAGCGAGCGGGATTCGGGATTGGTAAAGAGCAACAGCACAAGCAGGACAGCATGCAGAACTCCGTTGATGGTCAATTTTCGGGGCGATCGACCGCCGCCGTTGCCAATCTCCAATGCCGCTCGCTCTTCGACAGCCACAGGCTGGCCATCCTCACTCCCGGCACCTTCGCAGGGGGTGCAGCTTGATCCGCCGTCTGCAGGACAGTGGCGATCTGGTGCGCGCGTTTCCGCGCGTGCATTTCGTCGGCATCGGCGGCACCGGCATGAGCGGCATTGCCGAGGTGATGTTGACGCTGGGCTATGAAGTCTCCGGCTCGGATAACTCGGATAACGTGGCCACGCGTCGCTTGGCCAAGCTGGGTGCGCGCGTGATGCGCGGCCACTCGGCCGCCAATGTGTTGGGCACCGATTGCGTGGTGGTCTCCAGCGCCATTCGCGATGACAACCCCGAGCTGATGGAAGCGCGCAGCCAGCGCATTCCGATAATGCCGCGTGCCGCGATGCTGGCCGAGTTGATGCGCTTCCGCCGCGGCATCGCGGTGGCCGGCACGCATGGCAAGACCACCACCACCAGCCTGGCTGCAGCGGTGCTGAGCGAAGGCGGGTTGGACCCGACGTTCGTCATCGGCGGCCAGCTGCTGGCCGCAGGCGCCAACGCAAAACTCGGTGGCGGCCAATGGCTGGTCGCCGAGGCCGACGAGAGCGATGGCAGCTTCCTGCGCCTGAATCCGTTGATGGCCGTCATCACCAACATCGATGCGGATCACCTGGAAAATTACGGCAACGATTTCGCGCGTATCCAGGCCGCATTCGCCGAATTCCTGCAGCGCCTGCCGTTCTATGGCCTGTCACTGCTGTGCATCGACGACCCGGAAGTCGCTGCGCTGGCCGGCAGGACGCCGCGCCACGTGATGAGCTACGGCATGAGCGAAAACGCCGACGTGCGCGCCGAAGATGTGGTGCAGGACGGTCCGCGCATGCGCTTCACGCTGCGTCTGCCGGAAGGCACCACCACGCCAGTGACATTGGCGCTGCCGGGGCGTCACAACGTGCTCAATGCACTGGCGGCTGCCGCAATCGGCTGGCAGCTCGGCGTGGCTCCGGGCACCATTGCACGCGCGCTGGAAAACTTCGCCGGCATCGGCCGTCGTTTCAACGATCTGGGCGAAGTCACCACCAGCACCGGCGCGCGCGTGCGCGTGGTCGACGATTACGGCCACCATCCACGCGAGCTCGAAGCCGTGTTCGCTGCGGCGCGTGGTGGCTGGCCGGACAAGCGCCTGGTCGTCGCATTCCAGCCACACCGCTATAGCCGCACCCGCGATCAGTTCGACGCCTTCGCCGCGGTGCTCAGCACGGTCGACGCATTGGTGTTGAGCGAGGTCTACCCGGCAGGCGAAGCGCCGATTCCGGGCGCCGATTCGCGTGCACTAGCGCGCGCCATCCGTGCGCGCGGCCGCAGCGAACCGGTGGTCGTCGGCCAGATCGCCAGCCTTGCCGAAGTGTTGCCGGACGTGCTGCAAGACGGTGACCTGCTGTTGATGATGGGCGCCGGCGATATCGGTTATGTGGCACAGCACATCATCAACAACGGGTTTGTCGGAGAGCCGGCATGAGCGCGGTCATCGCCAATGCCCGCACCAGCGATCCGGCCATCTTTGGCCGCGTCGCCGTGTTGCTCGGCGGCACTTCGTCCGAGCGCGAGGTGTCCTTGAACTCCGGCAGCAATGTGCTGGAAGCGCTGCGTGCGCGCGGCGTCGATGCGCAGCCGGTCGATGGCATTGCGGCACTGGCCAAGGCGTTGGTCGCGCAGCAGTTTGATCGCGTGTTCAATGTGCTGCACGGCCATAACGGCGGCGGCGAAGACGGCATCGTGCAGGGCCTGATGGAAGCTTTCGGCGTGCCGTATACCGGCTCGGATGTGCTTGGCTCGGCGTTGAGCATGGACAAGATCCGTACCAAACAGGTGTGGCTGTCGCTGGGCCTGTCGACACCGCGTTACGCGCGGTTGGCTGCTGGCGCCAGCGCCGCGGACATTCATGTCGCGGCACAACAGCTCGGTTTACCGGTCATCGTCAAGCCGGCCAATGAAGGCTCAAGCGTTGGCGTCAGCCGCGTGTTCGACCAGGCACAGCTCGAAGACGCAGTGACCCTGGCTGCCCGCTACGACGGTGCGCTGTTGATGGAGCAGTTGATCGAAGGCGACGAACTGACCGTTGCGGTGCTCGGCGACACCGCGTTGCCGTCCATCCGCATCGTGCCCAAGGGCCAGTGGTACGACTACAACGCCAAGTACATCGCCGAAGACACGCAGTATCTGTGCCCGGGCCTGGAAGGCGAGCCCGAAGCGCAGATCCGCCAACTTGCGCTCGATGCGTTCCGCGCTGCCGGCTGCCGTGGCTGGGGCCGCGTGGACGTGATGCGCGATGGCAGCAGCGGCCAGCTGTATCTGCTCGAAGTGAACACCGCTCCCGGCATGACCAGCCACTCGCTGGTGCCCAAGGCCGCCCGCCAGCTCGGCATCGATTTCGAAGAACTGGTCTGGCGCGTGCTGGAGAAGACGCTGTGATGACGGGATTGGGGATTCGGCATTCGGGATTGGTGAACGGCGGTGCCATGCGCGCCTTTGCTGTGGCTGCTGCCGTGACCAACCCCCAATCTCCAATGCCGAATCCCGTGTGCGGAGCGCGCCCATGAACGCCACCCTGCGCATCCTGGCCTGGTTGCTCGCGCTGGCGTTGGTCGCGCTGCCGGTGGTGGCTGTGCTCAATGGCTGGGTCGGTGCCGAGCGTTGGCCGTTGGCCAAGTTGCGCGTGTCCGGCGACTTCAAGCGCGTGCCGGCCGAAGAGTTGCGTGCGGTGGTGTTGCCGTATGCGCGTGCCGGTTTTTTTGCGGTGAAACTGCAGCAGGCGCAGGACGCCATCGCGCGCTTGCCGTGGGTGGAAAGTGCGCAGGTGCGCAAGCGCTGGCCGGACGTGCTGGAAGTGCACGTGACCGAGCACAAGCCGTTTGCGCGCTGGGGCACCGACCGCATGCTGTCCGAGCAGGGCCGGCTGTTTCGCACCCCGCCGCTGTTGAAGGATTTCAAGTTGCCGCAGCTGGGTGGGCCGGACAGCAAAACCCAGGATGTGGTGGCGCTATACAACGAATCGCGCGCCTTGTTCGCACCGACCGGGCTGGATGTGGAGCGTCTTGAAATGGACGCGCGCGGCAGCTGGTCGCTGGGTCTGAGCAATGGCGTGCAGATCGTGGTCGGCCGCGACGATGCGCGCGCCCGTCTGCAGCGCTTCGCACGCATGCTGCCGCAGCTGGCCGATCCGCAGCGCCCGATCTCCCGCGCCGACCTTCGCTACACCAATGGATTTACCGTTGAAAGGCGGGCGGTGGAGAGTGGGGATTCGGGATTGGAAAAATCGACGCCTCGGCATCGCGCGGCATCCTCTCGGGTTGCCCTGGTCCATCCGCGTTTCACGACTCCCGACTCCCGACTCCCGACTCCCGGCTTTAAGACATGAATCGCAAAGGCGACAAATCCCTCATCGTTGGACTGGACATCGGCACTTCCAAGGTCGTTGCGCTGGTCGGCGAATACTCGCCCGGCAATCCGATCGAAGTGATCGGCATCGGTTCGCATGAATCGCGCGGTCTCAAGCGCGGTGTGGTGGTGGACATCGAATCCACCGTGCAGTCGATCCAGCGTGCGGTGGAGGAAGCCGAACTGATGGCTGGCTGCGAGATCCGCTCGGTGTATGCCTCGATTTCCGGCAACCACGTGCAGTGCAAGAATTCGCCCGGCATCGTGCCGATCCGCGACGGCGAAGTGACCTGGAGCGATCTGGAGCGTGTGCTCGATGCCGCCAAGGCGGTGGCCATTCCTGCCGATCAGCGCATCCTGCATGCGATCCCGCGCGAGTACGTGCTGGACGATTCGCAGGAAGGCATCCGTAACCCGGTCGGCATGACCGGCGTGCGCCTGGAGGTGCAAGCGCATCTGGTGGTGTGCGCGCAGTCGGCCGCCGCCAACATCACCAAGTGCGTGCAGAAGTGCGGCCTGCATGTCGACGATCTGGTGCTGTCGTCGCTGGCATCGTCGGTCGCAGTGCTGACCGCCGACGAACGCGAGCTCGGCGTGGTGCTGGTGGACATCGGCGCCGGCACCACCGATCTGGCGGTGTACGTGCAGGGCGCGATCTGCCATACCGCTTCCTTGCCGATTGCCGGCGACCACGTCACCAACGACATCGCGCACATGCTGCGCACGCCCACGCCGGAAGCCGAGCAGATCAAGGTCCGCTACGCCTGTGCGCTGGCGCAGCTGGCCACCGCCGAAGAGAGCATCCAGGTGCCATCGGTGGGCGATCGCCCGCCGCGCCGCATGCCCCGCCATGCACTCGCGCAGGCGGTGCAGGGCCGTTACGAAGAAATCTTCGAGATGGTGCAGGCCGAACTGCGCCGCTCCGGCTTCGAAGAAATGGTGCGCGCCGGCATGGTGCTCACCGGCGGCGCCTCGAAGATGGAAGGCGTGGTGGAACTGGCCGAGGAAATGCTGCAAATGCCGGTGCGCGTAGGCATTCCGCAGCACGTCACGGGCTTGGGCGAAGTCGTCGGCAACCCGGTGCATGCCTCGGGCGTCGGCCTGTTGCTGATGGGCAGCCAGATCGAACATCCGCGTCGCCCGTCGATCCCGACCGGACGCGCGGGAAGCTTGTTCAAGAAATTGAAGAATTGGTATCGCGGCGAATTCTGACGGGCCGAGATTCGGGAGTTTGAATTCGGGATTGGCAAGAGCAAGAGCGAAAGGCAAAGCGGCGGCGGTTGCGAAGATGAAGTAGAGAGCGGCGAGCAGGTAGGCGGTAAAATTTTTTTGCAGGCATTGCGTCGAGGAGCAGGTGTGGTGAGTCGTTGAGCGCAACAGCGCATCAATGGCCACGCAACCGAGACCCGACTTTCAAACAACAACACTCGCCGTGATGCGGAGTAGGGCAGGGACCAGCGCGTTTGCGACTCCCCTCTCCCCACTTCTCACTCCCGGCTCAAGAGGACACTGACATGGCACATTTCGAACTGATTGAAAAAATGGCTCCCAACGCAGTCATCAAGGTTGTGGGCGTGGGCGGTGGCGGCGGCAATGCCGTCGCGCACATGGTCAACACCAACGTCGATGGCGTGGAATTCATCACCGCCAACACCGACTCGCAAGCGATCAAGAATTGCGGCGCCAAGTTGCAGCTGCAGCTTGGCACCAACGTCACCAAGGGCCTGGGCGCAGGCGCCAATCCGGAAGTCGGCCGCCAGGCCGCGCTGGAAGATCGCGAGCGCATCATGGACGCGCTGCAGGGTGCGGACATGGTCTTCATCACCGCCGGCATGGGTGGCGGGACCGGCACCGGCGCCGCACCGGTGGTCGCACAGCTGGCCAAGGAGATGGGCATCCTGACCGTGGCCGTGGTCACCAAGCCGTTTCCGTTCGAAGGCCGTCGCCGCATGCAGGTGGCGCTGAAGGGCATCGAAGAGTTGAGCCAGCATTGCGATTCGCTGATCACCATCCCCAATGAAAAGCTGATCACCGTGCTGGGCCGCAACGCCACCATGATCCAGGCGTTCCGCGCTGCCAACGACGTGCTGCAGGGCGCGGTGCAGGGCATCGCCGATCTGATCGTGCGTCCGGGCCTGATCAACGTCGACTTCGCCGACGTGCGCACCGTGATGTCGGAAATGGGTCTGGCCATGATGGGCACCGGTTCGGCACGCGGCGACGATCGCGCGCAGGCCGCTGCCGAAGCCGCCATCCAGAACCCGCTGCTGGACGATGTGAACCTGGCCGGCGCCAACGGCATCCTGGTCAACATCACCGCCGGCCCGGACTTCACCATGTCCGAGTTCGACGAGATCGGCCGCACCATCGAAGCCTTCGCCTCGGAAGATGCCACCGTGGTCGTCGGTACCGTGCTCGACCCGGACATGCAGGACGAAGTGCGCGTGACCGTGGTGGCCACCGGCCTGAACCGTGCGGTTGCGCGGCAGCCCCAGCGTCCGGATCAGCGTGCGCCGATCAAGTTGGTGCGCAATGCCACCACCGGGCAGCCGGAATTCGGCGACTTCGACACCAACAGCGGCGACGCGGTGTCCAAGGCCGTCGGCGGCAGCATGGGCCTGGGCCTGCGTCGTCCGAGCAGCGACTCGGCTGGCAGCAGCAGCGGCAACCACACCAGCGGCGGCTCCTCGGCGCCGGCGGCTGACCTGCCCAACGATTATCTGGATATTCCGGCGTTCCTGCGCCGCCAGGCCGACTAAGGAGCGTCGGCCGCGTCGCTACGGTGACGCAGCCCGTCTTGCCCCGGAGTCCGCTTCGGGGTGCATTGCCATGCCATGTCATTTCTGCCGGATCGGTGCCGATCCGGCAGCTTTTGTAACAGCGTGACCGGGTGATGACAGTTTCCGTCACGCGCGACTTGTTAAAATACTGATAATCTCAGCGGGCCAGGCAGTCGATTCAGCGTCTGTCTGCATTGTTCAGCCAGACTTCGCATATGACCCAGCAACGCACGCTCAAGAACACCATTCGCGCCACCGGCGTCGGCCTGCATAGCGGCGACAAGGTGTATATGACGCTACGACCGGCTCCGGTCGATCATGGCGTGGTGTTCCGACGTGTGGACCTGGAACCGATCGTCGAAGTCCCCGCCGATGCCGAGCTGGTCACCGAAACCACGTTGTGCACCGGCCTGAGCTGCAACGGTGCCAAGATCCAGACCGTCGAACATCTGATGTCCGCATTGGCGGGCTTGGGTGTGGACAATGTCATCGTCGAACTGTCCTCGGCCGAGTTGCCCATCATGGATGGTTCGTCCGGCCCGTTCGTGTTCCTGCTGCAGTCGGCAGGTATCGTCGAACAGAGCAAGCCCAAGCGCTTCATCCGGATCAAGCAGACCGTGGAAGTGCGCGACGGCGACAAGGTGGCGCGCTTTGAGCCCTACGAGGGCTACAAGCTTGGTTTCACCATCGAATTCAATCACCCGATGATCCCGGCCAAGCAGTCGCGCCAGGAAATCGATTTCTCCACGTCGGCGTACGTCACGGAAATTTCGCGCGCGCGCACCTTCGGTTTCATGCGCGACCTCGAGTACATGCGCGAGCGCAATCTGGGCCTGGGCGGTTCAATGGACAACGCCATCGTGCTGGACGAGTTCCGTGTGCTCAACGAAGACGGCCTGCGCTACACCAACGAATTCGTGCGGCACAAGATTCTGGACGCCATTGGCGATCTGTATCTGGCTGGCGGCGCCATCCTGGGTGCTTACGAAGGCTTCAAATCCGGCCACGCCCTCAACAACAAACTGGTGCGTGCGTTGTTGGCCGACCAGGCCGCCTGGGAATGGGTGAGCTTCCCGGAAGGCACCGAGCAGCCGCCGGTCACCTACGCCAGCCCTGTCTACGCGTAGTGTCAGGGAATGCCCTAGTTGGCACAGAAAGTGTGAATCAAGTTGTATTTTTTGTTCATTCTTAACATTTATCTAATAATTCCCTAACTCCTGCGGCCGACATGCCCGCTAGGATGCGTCGGGCCGTGTGAGCTCTTCGCAACGCTCTCACGCACTGGCGGCCGCTCTGGATGAGCGGTGAAGACCTTACCGCTTCGTCGGTAAGACGTCCTGCAAGGAAGCCAACGCGTCGCGCAAACCTTTGTGCGTCGCCTCTGACACGGGTTTAGGACGGTCGCGGTTCTGCTGCGTTGGGGAATGCAGCGGCGCGGTTGCGGTCTTGACGGTCACTGCGGTGGCCTCCAGTCCGATGGATCGGGCGGCATCCAGGATTTGGGTTTCGGCAAGTCGCACCTTGGCATGCCAGACCGGCGAATCCACCAGAAAAACGAGCTGTTTGCCTCGGACATTGGCTAACCGGCAACGGGTGGCCAGATGAGGTGGTAACAGGGAGCGCAACTGCCGGTCCAGTGCATCGAGCCACAAGGCTCGGCGCAAGGGGTCGCCAGCCTTTTCCCCCAACGCGGCCTCGATGGCCGGTTGTGGAGTGGAAGGGGTGTGTGCGTTGGACTTGGGCTTGGACATGACACTCATATGGCGTTGAAAAAATTTGTCATCAAATCCCGGCAGACCCGGGCGCAGCGTGCGGCCCGGCAGTTCCAGGACGTTGCAGCAGATCGGCCGATGGTGGTGCTTGGTGCGGTACTGGGCCTGGGCATGCTGATCGGCGTTGGTGCAAGCACCGCCACCGGCATGGTGACCAATTCCGCGCTGCAGGCCAAGGTTGCGCAACAGCAGGCCGAGCTGGCCCAGGCGCAGCGCGCCTCACAGGCGCAGGTCAATGCGCTGGCCGCCCGTCTGGGCGAGCTGCAGGCGCAGGCGACCCGCCTCAATGCATTGGGCGAGCGCCTCACCGAGATGGGCAAGTTGAAGGACGGCGAGTTCGACTTCGATGAGCCTGTCGGCGTCGGTGGCGGCGATGAGCCGGTCAGCGACATGCCGGTGAAAGAGCTGAAGGAGACGCTCGGGCAAGTGGAGCAGCAGTTCTCCGCCTCCGGCCAGCAACTGGACGTCCTGGCCTCGCTGATGTTCGATCATCAGCTCGAGCAGAACGCGGTGCCTTCGCGGATGCCGATCCGCAACACCTACATCACCTCCGGCTTCGGCGGTCGCGCCGACCCGTTCGACGGTGGTTCGGCCTTCCACAAGGGTGTGGACTTCCACGCCAACGTGGGCGACCCGGTGATGTCGGTTGCCGATGGCGTGGTCAGCTACGCCGGTGTGCGTGGCGGCTACGGCAATGTGGTGGAAGTGGATCACGGCAATGGCTATGTGACCCGCTATGCGCACAACTCGCGTCTGGTGGTGAAGGTGGGCGATCTGGTGCGTGCCGGCCAGCAGGTGGCGCGTGCCGGCTCCAGCGGCCGTTCTACCGCCGCACACGTGCATTTCGAGGTCTGGGCGGACGGGCGCGTGGTCAATCCGCGCAAATTCCTGGGTGAAACCACGCCGGTGGGACGTCAAGGGCGCGGTTGACGAAGGCGCGGGCCGCGCTTGATTCGTGAAGGCCCGCCCCAAGCTACAATAGGGTGTTGCCATCGACAGGGCGCAGTGCGCCCTGTTTCGTTTACGGCGGTCGGGTCTGTGGGGACCGGCGTCGGTCAAACCGTTCCTTTTCAACCGGTTTCTTCAATGATCAACAGTCTGCTTACCCGTGTCTTTGGCAGTCGTAACGAACGCCAGCTGCGCCAGCTCACCCGCCTCGTCACCCAGATCAATGCGCTGGAGCCGACGATCGAGAAGCTCTCTGACGCCGAGCTGCAAGCCAAGACCCCGGAGTTCAAGCAGCGGCTTGCCGCCGGTGAGTCCCTGGACAAGATTCTTCCCGAAGCCTTTGCGGTGTGCCGCGAGGCCAGCCGCCGCGTGCTCGGCATGCGCCATTACGATGTGCAGCTGATCGGCGGCATGGTGTTGCACCTGGGCAAGATCGCTGAGATGCGCACCGGCGAAGGCAAGACCCTGGTGGCCACGCTGCCGGTGTACCTCAACGCGCTGCAGGGCGAGGGCGTGCACGTGGTCACGGTCAACGACTACCTGGCGCGCCGCGACGCCGCGCAGATGGGCAAGTTGTACAACTGGCTGGGCCTGAGCGTAGGCGTGGTGTATCCGGGCATGCCGCACAGCGACAAGCGCGAGGCCTACGGCAGCGACATCACCTACGGCACCAATAACGAATTCGGCTTCGACTACCTGCGCGACAACATGGCGCTGTCGCGCGCCGACCGCTACCAGCGTACTCTGCATTACGCGATCGTCGACGAAGTGGACTCGATCCTGATCGACGAAGCGCGCACCCCGCTGATCATCTCCGGCCCGGCCGACGAGTCGCCGGAGCTGTACATCCGCGTCAACCGCATCGTGCCGCAGCTGACCAAGCAGGAAAGCGAAGAAGGCGAAGGCGATTTCTGGGTCGACGAGAAGGGCAAGCAGGTGCATCTGTCGGAGGCGGGCATGGGCCACGCCGAAGAACTGCTGCTGCAGGCCGGCATCCTGGAAAACGCCGAAGACGGCCTGTATGCCGCGCAGAACCTGAGCGTGGTGCATCACCTCAACGCGGCGCTGCGTGCGCATGCGATCTATCAGCGCGATGTGGATTACATCGTGCGCGATGGCGAAGTGGTGATCGTGGACGAATTCACCGGCCGTACGCTGTCCGGGCGGCGCTGGTCCGACGGTCTGCATCAGGCGGTCGAAGCGAAGGAAGGCGTGCCGGTGCAGCGCGAAAACCAGACGCTGGCCAGCATCACCTTCCAGAACCTGTTCCGCATGTACAAGAAGCTGTCCGGCATGACCGGTACGGCCGACACCGAAGCCTACGAATTCCAGAGCATCTACGGCCTGGAAGTGGTGGTGATCCCGACCAACCGCCCGACCGTGCGCAAGGACCATCCGGACCAGGTGTTCCTCAACCGCAAGGGCAAGTTCAACGCGGTGCTGGCCGACATCGAAGACTGTGCCAAGCGCGGTCAGCCGGTGTTGGTGGGGACGACCTCGATCGAGACCTCGGAAATGCTGTCCGAGCATCTGCGCAAAGCCGGGGTGAAGCACGAAGTGCTCAACGCCAAGCAGCACGAGCGCGAAGCCACCATCGTGGCCAACGCCGGCCAACCGGGCGCGGTAACCATCGCCACCAATATGGCCGGTCGCGGTACCGACATCGTGCTGGGCGGTTCGTTGGAATCGGAGTATCACGCCCTCGGCGAAGACGCCACCGAAGACGCGCGCTTCAAGATCAAGACCGACTGGCAGCGTCGTCATGACGCGGTCAAGGCGGCCGGCGGCCTGCACATCATCGGTACCGAACGCCACGAATCGCGGCGTATCGACAACCAGCTGCGCGGCCGTGCCGGTCGTCAGGGCGACCCGGGTTCGTCGCGCTTCTATCTGTCGCTGGAAGACAATCTGATGCGCATCTTCGCCTCGGACTGGGTCCAGAAGGCGATGCGCATGATGGGCATGAAGGAAGACGACGTCATCGAAGATCGCCTGGTCAGCCGGCAGATCGAAAAGGCGCAGCGCAAGGTGGAAGCGCATAACTTCGACATCCGCAAGAACCTGCTGGATTTCGACGACGTCAACAACGATCAGCGCAAGGTGATCTACGCCCAGCGCGATGAATTGCTGGACGCCGAGTCGGTCAAGGACAACGTCGACGGGATTCGCGGCGATGTGATCTATGATCTGGTTGCACGCTTCGTGCCGCCCAATTCGGTGGACGAACAGTGGGACGTGAAGGGCCTGGAAGCTACGCTGGAGTCCGAGCTGGGCGTGACCTTGTCGCTGACCGACATGGTGCGCACGCAAGAAGAGATTGATGCCGAGCAGATTGCCGCCAAGGTGCAGGCAGCAGTGGATGCGCACTTCGCCGAGAAGGAAGCGGCCGTGGGCAACGACACCATGCGCGCGTTGGAAAAGCACGTGATGCTGACCGTGCTCGACCAGGGCTGGAAGGAGCACCTGGCCAAGATGGATTACCTGCGCCAGGGCATCTATCTGCGCGGTTACGCACAGAAGCAGCCCAAGCAGGAATATAAAAAAGAAGCGTTCGAGCTGTTCTCCGAGATGCTGGAGAACGTCAAGCGTGAAGTGATCCATCTGCTGGCGCGTGTGCGCATCCGCAGCGAAGAAGAAGTGGCCGAACTGGAAGAGCAGGAACGTCTCCATGCGCAGGCGCGCTTGATGGCCTCGCAATTCCAGCACCAGGATGTGGGTGGCTACGGCACTGACGAGGAAGCCGCGCAGGTGCAGAGCGGCAACGCGCCGGTCCCGGTCTCGCAGGTCACCCGCGACGAGCCAAAGGTCGGCCGCAACGATCCTTGCCCCTGCGGCAGCGGCAAGAAGTACAAGCACTGCCACGGTCAACTCAGCTGAGCTGAGTTGACCGTGGAGCAGCCCGCTTTGCGGGCTGCTCACCCAGCGTCCGCGTTGCGGACGTTGGGTGCACGGTACTCTTCCGATCCCCGCGCCGTTGGCGCGCCTCCTTACCAAGGGGGCTGTGCTGACGGAGAGTTGGTGGGGCTTTTGAGAAGTGGAAATTGTCTGAAAAGCGGGAGTTGAATGTTGGAGGTTGGGTGCAAGGCCCTGCCTGCTGATCTCGCTTGCGTTGGGCCAAGTTCCTGCTAAGAGTGTCGCTGGTCGAGTCGGTCGGCATTCGTTGGGACACCACGACATCAACGCTGGGAGCGCGCGTTCAAGGCGCCTATTCCAGTGAGCGTGAGCTGCAGCTACGCAGTCGTAGATTCTTGATGCGTTACCTGTGCCGCCGTGCATCGCGCTGCTGCGTCTGTGCGATTGCGGGGCGTATGCTCATTGCACGTCCTGCTTGGAGTGCGGTCATGTCGCAGCTGTCCAGCCAACAACTGAAGGTCTTCGTGCCTGCGCGCGATTACGCAGTGTCGCAGCGGTTCTATCGCGCGCTGGGATTCGTGCAGGAAGACGAGGTGGGCAATGTGACCTGTTTCCGGCATGGCGCGCAGTGCGCGTTCTTGCTGCAGGATTTTTACGTGCGCGAGTTGGCCGAGAACCTGATGCTGCATCTGTGGGTGGACGATGCCGACGCTTGGTGGCAGCACGTGCACGACATTGGTTTGGATGCGCAGTTCGGTGCGAGCGTCAGCGCTCCGGAAGACCGGCCGTGGGGCGCGCGCGATTTCACCTTGCACGATCCCAGCGGCGTGCTGTGGCGAATCGGGCAGCCGTTGTGAAGCCGGGATTGGGGGATTCGTGATGCGGGATTGGCTAACGCCTGTAGTGCACCAGCTGTTACCAATCCCTACTCACGAATCACGAATCCCAGCCCTCAAGCGATTGCGCTGAACCGCTCACTCGCGGCACTCTTGCGTCCATGCCTGATTCTCTTCGATCCATTCACGTCGTTGCCGGCGTGATCACCGACCCCCGCGGGCGCATCTTGCTGACCCGTCGTACAGAAACCCGCGACATGCCTGGCCTGTGGGAATTCCCGGGTGGCAAGCGTGAGCCCGGCGAAACGTCCGAACAAGCGCTGGTGCGCGAGCTCAACGAAGAGCTTGGCATCGAGGCGCAGGTCGGGGACTGGCTCATGGATGTGCCGCAGCTGTATCCGGACAAGCGGCTGCGTCTGGAAGTGCGTCACATCACCGCCTGGAAAGGCAGCCCACGTGGGCGCGAAGGCCAGGCCATGACCTGGGTGGCGGCAGACAAGCTGGCGCGCTATTCGATGCCGCCGGCCGATGTGCCGGTGGTGGGTGCGCTGCGCCAGCCCGACCATTACCTGATCACCCCCGAACCGGAGGACGACGCACGCTGGCTGGAAGGCCTGGAGCGCGCATTGCAGAATGGGATCACGCGGATCCAGCTGCGCGCGCGACAGACAGCACCTGCGCAGTGGCAGGCGCTGCTGCAGCAGGTCATGCGCTTACGTGGACGCACCCGCGCGCAGCTGCTGCTCAATCGCGATATCGCGCTGGCTGCGGAACTGGGGGTCGGCGTGCATCTGGGGTCGGAGCAGTTGGCCGGTCTGCAGGAACGCCCGCTGCCCGCAGAACAGCTGGTGGCTGCTTCCTGTCATGGCTTGGACGACTTGCGCCACGCGCAACGGATCGGCTGCGACTTCGCGGTGTTGGGGCCGGTGCAGGCCACCGCATCGCACCCGGGCGCCACACCTCTCGGATGGGGCGGTTTCGAAACCTTGCGTGAACAGGTCTCGCTGCCGATCTACGCGCTTGGCGGCATGCAGATTGAAGATGTGCGCGAGGCGCGCTCGCATGGTGCGCAGGGCATTGCGGCGATCCGCTCGCTTTGGCCGCAATAACCGCACCGACGCTGGTGGTGTTCGGCGGTTTGCCGGGCGTTGGTAAGCGTTCAATCGCTTCGTTATTGATCCGGCATCAACCAACTTGAATCAAGCCGCATAGCGAACCGGCCCATGCTCGAAGTATTTGCGAATCCGCTCAGGCTGGCGCTGCACGCTGCGAAGGTGGCGTGCGGTGGCCTTGACCAGTTGCAGCTTTGTGCGCGCTGGCGCCAGCGTCGTGACGGCTTGCTTGATGTCGGCGTTGGCCATTTCGTCGGGGTTGAGTTCGGGGCTGTAGCTGGGCAGGTAGAACACCTCGATCGCATCGGCGTGCTCGGCCAGCCACGCCTTGACGGGCTTGGCGTGGTGTACCCGCAGGTTGTCCAGGATCAGGAACAGCTTCTTGCTCGCCCCCTTGATCAGCCGGCGCAGGAAGTCGATCAGGATGTTCGTATTGAGCGCGCCGTCGAAGATGCGCCAGCGCATCTGGCCCTTGTTGGTCACGGTGGAGATCACCGACAGGCCGTGGCGCTTGCTGTTGACCCGGATCACAGGCGTCTGGCCTTTCGGGGCGAAGCCGCGCCCGCGCACGTCGTCGCTGCGCAGGCCGCTCTCGTCGCCCCAGTGAATCTCGGCGCCCTCGGCCTTGGCACGAGCGGCAATGACCGGGTAGTCCTCGTCGAGCCACTTCCGGACTGCGGCGGGTGATTGCTCGTAGGCCTTCTTCATCGGCTTTTGCGGCGTGAAGCCCCAGCGCGCCAGGTACAGCCCCATCGTGCGCACCGGCAGGCGAATGCCAAAGCGCTGCTCGATGAGCTGCGACACCGCCGCGCGCGTCCACAGCGCGTAGGGCATCTTCAACTGGTCAGGCGTCTTGTCGGTAATGAGCTTGCGCACCAAAGCTTCCTGCGCCGCGTCGAGCAGCCGGCCGTCGCCGCTGCGACGCCCGCTGGGCGCGTCGCGCAAAGCCTTGGCCCCTGCCACATCGTGACGCTTGCAGATGTCGAACACACCCGTGCGGCTCAACCCAGTCTGCGCCGCGATCTCGTCGTAGGTCTGGCCCGCCTTGCGCAGTCGAATGACCTGCACGCGCCTTTCGTGCCGCGCGTCGCGCGACAACGATCTCATGTCGGTTGCTTCCATCATCCTGAGATGATGGCGTCCACGAGAAGTTCAAGTTAACTACTTCCTA
>NZ_JBBYGR010000038.1:0-56455 GCF_038405005.1 Xanthomonas sp. JL1
CGGGCACGCTCATGCCGCCGAACTTGCTGCGCCACAGGTAGTAGGAAGCCTCACTGAAGCCATGCCGTCGGCACAGGTCTGATCGGCATGCCGGCCTCGGCTTCGCGCAGGAAGCCGATGATCTGCTCTTCGGAAAAGCGCTTCTTCACGTCCAATCTCCTCGGGATAGGGAATTGGATTGCAAACTGAGGTGCTACTCAAACTTGGGGGGACGTCGGCCCCAACGATCGGCGGCGCGTTGCTCTACCGCCTATGGATCTCTCGCCCGGCAAGGACTGCACATGTCGGGCTGGCAGTGGGACAGATTCCGCAACGCTTGCGTCGTCGTCGGGCTATGGCCGTGCGTCGGGTGGTAGCCCATGGCTGAGTCAATCTTGGTTTATGGACCGATGGCCAGCGGCAAGACGCTAAACGCCGAGGCGATCTGCCAGGCCTGCGGCCTCAAGCGCGTGGTCGAGTTGGATGAGCGACTGCAACGCAAAGGCTAGGACTGGCAGCTGAGCCAGAACGACGTGCTCATGCTCGCCAACGACAAGGCGCTGGCTGAACGCACGGCACAGCGAATGCGCATCCAGACGGTTGCGATCGCCGAGGCGTGTGTGCCGGTCGGTGCAGCGTGGAGGATGCCGCGATGAACCTTGACCGCGTCATTGCTGTGTCCCGCGCAGCGCAGGCCTACGACGACCCCGGTCCGCTGTCCACTGGGGAGGCATTGACCGCTGCCCTAGTGCTCAACCGGCACGACTGGCTCGCGGACATGGATTACACCATCGCGCAGGCGCTCGATCGGATCGATGAAGACAGCATTGCGCACCTACGGCAGGCAGAGCGAGCGATCGGAAACGGCGCGGGGGCAACGGAGGAAAACCCCGCATGACACAGCGCGAGATCTCGCACCCTGAGCCGCTGCCCGCCTACAGGGATGGACATGCTGGCCGGCACATCGCGGACGGCCGCCGCCTGCAGGCCGGCGGCGGGCACGTTATTGAGTGCCCATGTGGTCGCACCAAGAAGCACGCCGCGTTCGACCAGGCACTGGCCGAATGGAAGCGGATGCATCGCATCCGCGTGCCTCGCCAGGCAGCGCCGGCAGACAGCAACGTGGTGCAGCTGGGCCTACGCCTGCGCGGAGGCACCAGCCAATGAGCGATGAGGCAATGGAAGTACACAGGCTCCAATGCGAGGCGCGCCATTGGCTGCAGCAGGGCTACACCGACGCCAGGTCGGTGAGTCTCCTGCAGCAGATGATCGCCGCCAAGCGCGGCGCCCAGGCGGCACAGGATCTGCGCGACGAGATGCGGCAGCAATGGAAGACCCGCCGTCAATGGCAGCAGGAGCAGCTGCTATGACCGAGCGAATCCTGCACTTCGAGGATCTGCAGCGTATCTATGCTCCTGACGGACCCAGGCCGCAGGTAGCGTCCGTGGTCAGGTGGGCTGATCGGACAGGCATTCGCTACCAGTACGACAGGCGCGGCCGCATATGGACAACGTTGGATGCGATAAACGCATCTCTTGGCCTTGTCACTGCAGCAAATCAAGAACAGCACCAAGACGAGGATCTCATCTGATGGCGCGGGGACGTAAACGGAGGTTCAACCCGAATATTCCAGGTCACATCGAGCAGGAGGCGCTCCCTAAAGGCATCTACTGGGAGAACGGCCGCTGGTACATGCATGAAGACCATCCGGACGGTGGCCGACAAGTGAAGCGTACGGTCGCCTTTCGAAGTGCTCGTCTCTCTGAACTCCATGCAATCGCAGAATCTCGACTACGAGGGGACGTGCGTGGCACGCTGCGTTACCTCTTCGACCGTTTCCACGAAGCGAGCGAATTTAAGGAACTACAGCATGACACGCAGAAGGATTACCGACGCTACGCTGATACGCTTGCCAACTATGTCCGCAAGGATGGGTCCAAGCTCGGTGGTGTGCAGTTGGAACACATCACTACGCCCGTGGTGCAGCGGCTGCTTGAGACCTTTGCAAACGGGAGACCGGCTACTCGCCTGCAGCAGGCGCTTCCTCCAACGCCTAGCAAGGCCAATCATCTGTATCGCTACCTCCGGCGAACACTCGCGTGGGGGGTGCGCCATGGCTACTGCAAGGAGAATCCTGCAATTGGTGTTCTCCAGGCGAAGGAGGCTAAGGCCTTCAGGATGCCTACGCCTGATGCGTTCGAGGCTGTTCTACAGTTCGCCCGCGAGCGCGGCGCTTTAAAGCCTCACACCAAAGGTAGCTTTCCCAGCTATCTCCCCCCAGTCATGGTGCTGGCATACAGCGCCAGGCTGCGCGGTATCGAAGTTTGCTCACTCACTGACGCACATCGGCTAGAACACGGCGTGCACGCGTCACGTAGAAAGGGATCGCGCGACACACTCACCACGTGGGACGCCCACATGACGGAAGCATGGGAGGCGTTGCTGGCTCGCCGATCAGAAATCTGCAACAAGCCTGGCCGCAACTTTCCGATACCAATGAAGCCGGAAGAACGCTTCTTCCTCATTGAGCAGACCGGCAATCCGATTGTCAAGTCGTCACTCGACAGCGCATGGCAGCGATTCATCCCTGCGGCAATACGCGATGGCGTGATCAAGTCTGAGGAGCGCTTCTCACTACATGGTTTGAAGCATCGGGGCGTTACCGACACCGAGGGCAATCGAGGCGATAAGCAAGATGCAGCTGGGCACGTCTCGTCGTCGATGACAGATCGTTACGACCACGAGTTACCGGTCGTGAAACCTCCACGACGGCGCTGAATTTTCCCAACAATTTTCCCAAGCCCACAAAACAGGCACTTCGACTCGCGTCCAAGTGCCTGTTTTTATTGGTGGGCCCAGAAGGATTCGAACCTTCAACCAAAGGATTATGAGTTCGTCGCCAACGTGCTATGCCTAGGAAAATCAAGCATAGGGGAGCGTAAGCTACAGAACAAAAAAGTAAGCTGCGACAGTAGTTTAGCGCAGCTTGACGAAGGTGGGCAAAACTGAGTCCTGTACCGCAGGAGTACCGGGTTGATCAGCTCCGGTAGTCGACGATCTCTTTACGATCAAGCTCTCCGGCAGGAACCAGCTTGTAGTGCCGTTCTTCTACGACCTTGAGCTCGTCGTCGTCCATCTTCAGCTCAAACAAGGCGATCTGGTCGCTGCTGACGAACTGCGCCGAGATGGCTCGGCATCGTAGGGTTGGATACTTCTGCGTGCACCAAGCAGTGTCTTGAGCGGTCTGCACTGCAGAAATTTGGTCGCTGCCTCCCTTGGCTTGTACTGGAATGACATAGTGGCAACCGTACTTGTCGAGACCCACGTACAACTCATCTATCTCGATCTGTCCGACGCCCTTTACGCTCGTACGCAGATGGTTCTGCAAAGAGAATGTAGTTAGGCCAAGAAAGATGTCGATGAGGCGGTTGTAGCGCACTTTCGCCAACAGCGCCTGTTCGTCGTCGAGCGCATAGGCACCGATGATCTCGGGCGTATTGTCGGGAATACGAATGACAGCGAGGTTCGGGTTGGGGACGATGCGATTGGCCGTCGCCAAGCGGAAGCGGTACTTGGCCCGCCCGACCAATTCGATGATCCATTCGCGCCCCACTGGCTGGGTCGCCAACACCTTGGCGGGCATGGGAGTGCGAAAACGGATCGAGTAGATCACGTCGCCAAGATTGTCGGGTAGCGCGATGTCGAGTTCCTGGGCAGCTTCCTTGAGTGCTTTGCGCTCGAACGGAATTTCGGTTATGCCCTCGGAGTACCCGTCGAAGAAAATTTTCTCGATAAGCTGGTGATAGCGGCTCGGTGCCTTGGTGGTGTCGTTCATGCTGTTACCAGCTCTCTTTCTTCGTGACGTCGAGGTGCGGGCCGATCAACAGGGCGGCTACGTCGTGCAATGACCGTGCTAGAAACGCCAAACATCGCTGCGGCATCGGTCATAGAAATGCCAATCAGGCTCTGGTCTCCAAGCGCCAACATCTCGGACGGCTTTTCTGGCTTTTTGCGCAGAGCTTTCATGATCTGTCCTCCGACGGCACGAGCTAGCAGCGGAGGGACGCTGTTGCCGATCTGGCGGAACCCGTGCCACTTGGTCGCATGGAATCGGAACCAATCCGGATAGGAGTGCAGGCGAGCAGCTTCACGAACAGTGATGACGCGCGGAACCGTCGGATGAATTGGGCGAGGCGACGTGAATGCACCTCGATCGCTCGCAGTACCTGCGCGTAGTGTGTTGCAGATGCCGTTTAGAGCCAGTTTCTTGAACCGACTGACAGGCTCCACATCGTCGGGAGCTATGGCAGCAAAGCGTTGACGCGATAACTCGGTGTGGTCTGTCAACAATGAGCCAGTGAGTAGCATGGGGTCGAATTGTCGGCGATAGCCGAAGTCGGTCGGATCGTCTTTCTTGCCACGAAGATAAGCCGCATACGTTGATGGCTTACCGTATTTCGCCTTCACCCAGTCGCGCTCCCATAGCTCAGGGAAGCTCTCCGCATCGGGTATGTCGCCTATAGCATCGCCTACGGTCGTGCGTCCAGTAGGCTCCGGGTAGGCCGGAAGAGGAAGACCTTTGCGAGCGCCCATGAGGATCAAACGGCGTCTATCTTGCGGCACTCCATAGTCGGCTGCGTTGAGCACTCTGTAATCCGTTACTACATCGTAGCCACCATTCTGAAAGGCCTCGATAACCTCCTTTAGAAACTGGCGATGCTTACCGACGGTGAGGCCCTTGACGTTCTCGAACACAAAGTATTTGGGCTTCAATTCCATCACCACGCGCACATAGTGATGCACGAGCTGATTGCGCGAGTCGTCGAGCGCGCGCTTCCCGATGAGAGAGAAGCCTTGACAGGGCGCACCACCAATCACGATGTCGATATCGCGCTTTCCGATGCCGGCGATGCGACGCAGTTCGTCGCCCGTTACATCGACAACGCTCTTGCAGACAGTGGCGCACTTGGGGAAGTTGAACTTGTGCGCAGCGCAGTGGATTGGGTCGATATCCACCGCTGCGACGAGGTCGAATCCAGCTTGCTCGAAACCGAGGCTGAGCCCCCCGGCCCCAGCGAACAGGTCGATCCCGATGGGGCGTGTCATAGCTGAATGTCCTTGTCGTTCGTTGAGTGCAGATCGCAGACTGGGATCATACAAAGAAACGATCGCTTTGTCGATCGTTTTTAGCTCGGGTCAAGGATGTTCCTAAGCCGTGCCTCCAAAGCGCCGAGATCGCTCAGCTCGCACTGCCAGACAACGGCAACGCGCCAGCCTTCTGCGGCCAAAGCGGCTTCCTTTCGCTGATCGCGAGCTCGATTGGCCTCGATCTTCGGACTCCAGTAGTCGAGGCGCGATTTCGGTAGTTGTCCGATCCGACACCCATGACCGTGCCAGAAGCAGCCATGCACGAACAACACTAAGCGCCGGCTCGGAAACACGATATCGGGAGTTCCAGGCAAGTCTTTGCGGTGCAGTCGGAAGCGGTAGCCAATGCTATGCAGTAGAGAGCGCACCGCCTTCTCGGGCCGCGTGTTCTTACTTCTTACCTGCTGCATCAGATAGCGACGACGCTCGGGGGACAATCGGTCAGTCATGGCCCTGGTTGCGTGTCTGTATTGATGAAGGTTTGTGCGCTTTCCGCCCGTTGGAAGCGGGCAGAGGGGGGGCAACGTTGCTGTTCGTCGCGATGTTCAGCATCCAGCGACTAAGGCTAGCGTCCTGGACGGCCGCCACCTTGTCCGTGTGCCGGTAGATGTAAGTCGCCAGTTTCTCCATCTGTTCAGTCTTGATTCCGGCCGGCTTGCCTTCGTTTAGCCGCTTGGCGATCTGATTCAGGTTCCGGCCGATGGCCCTGAGCTGATACGACGATTCCCATAGAGCTTTCGTCGTCTCCATCGTGAACTGCGGTTCGTGGGTCAGGCTGGCCCGCACGCAGTTGACGATCCAGCGATGAGGGGAACAGCCCTCGGCGTCGGCCTTGGTCGTGATGCTCTGGTACTCGGTTGGTGTGAGTCGAACCTCGACCCGTTCCTTTGGCCCATCGTCTGGATGGCCAGCAGCCTGAGCGGCGACCCAGTTACGCACCTCGTTCGGTATGTTGTCCTGGACGAGGTAGCGCATTAGCGCCCGGATCACCTCGGACGGCTTCTTGTCCGACTTCGCGCACCATTCCTCCCATTGCGCTTGCAATCCGGCCGGTACGCGAACGCGGTAAATGTGACTGTCGCGGGTCGCTCCGATTTCAGCTTTTCTCGGCATGGCCTTCTCGGTAGAAATATGTTCAGTTCACGTGCTTGCCCGTAGTGTGGCACAAAATACCGGCGTTAGCCTATCCTGCACTAGCCCACACTTCCCCTCGTTTTTTCGTCATGACGAAGAAATTCAGGGTCATGGCCAAGGACATCCAAAAGGATGGAGGCATGGGTTCGCTGTGCATCGGGCAGCCAGACCTTGCTGGGCGAGGGTTACTTTCAACTGGCCGTTGCCTTCGGGCGTGGTGCCGCTGTTTGCAGTACGAGCCATCCACTTGCAATCAGCACGCCGCCCCCTTCGCCCTGCGGGCGTGGTGGAGAAAGGCGGCTTCGCCGCCGCAGCCTTCGGAGTCAGGAACACCAACTCGGCATCAGTCGGCATAGGCGCTAAGAATTTCGTCATGACGAAATTTTCGAGATCAGGACTCAGACCTCTAGCGCTGCTCTTGGTCACTGCCAGAGCCTTGTAGTCGTAGTAATAGTATTACTACGACTATTACTACCAATGCAGGGATGGTGACACGGCGATGACCTGGCCGAGCTGCCGGCGTCACCAATGCCCGGCGATGGTGACAGGCTCGCGCGATCGAGGAAAATCCGCCGTCACCAAAAAGAAAGCCACGCCGAGGCGGGGCCATGGTGCGGATCGAGAGACTTACCGCTGACGCAGCGCAAGCCGGACGTGACGCCAGAAGATGCGCCATTCTCCGAGCTGGCCGCCATCGAGCAGCAGCGCCCGGAACATGGCGAACGCCTCGCCCGGCCGCTTGCGGTACGCCTCGGCCATTGCTTCGTCGTGCGGCTTGTCCTTCATCGTTCGTACTCCATCACCGGCAGCGGGTAGGCCCGCGCGATGCTTTCCATGTTGTAGCGGTATTCCAGGCGGCCAAGCGTGGAGGGCTTAGCCCCTGTCCGCTTCGCCGCATGGGCGACCGTCTGCACGTCCCTGGCATGATCGAAGGCGAGGCCCGGCACCTTCGCCTTGATACCCCGAGGATTGCTCGACTGTTCCCACTCTTGCAGCCAGTGAGCAATGCGGCGGCTGTCGGGAACGTAGCCCGTTGCGTGCGTCATGAGGCGCATCAGGGCTTCATGCTCTAGCTGGCTGAACATGGCTTGTTATCCCTTTTTCATGGTTCCGCCATCGGGCTTGCTCCAGGCTTGTTGCAACCGTTCCTTCAGGCCGTCCCGATAGGCTGGATTCTTGGCAAAGACACTGCGACCCATCGCAAGGTGCTCAAGGCGGCTGGATGTGGTTTGGTGCCCGGTGCGCGGGTCAAGGCGGGTTGAGGTCGGATTGATGATTCTTACCGCCGTACTGGCCGGAGCCATAGCGCCTTGAGCCATGCCGCGCAATGTCACGGCTGCACTACTGATGCCACCCGCGAGCTGGCCGGCGACGTTGTTTGCTTCGGCCAGGAGCCAGAACATAACCAACGTGAAGGTAATCAGCACCAGGGACGTGAATAGCGTGTTTTGGTCGCTGTCCAGATCGACGCTGTTTATCACCGCGTCAAAGCCCTTGAAGGCCAACCCCATGACGGCCGCCACCAGGGCGATGCGCAGGATGTAGGTCATCACCTGCCCGAACCAGCTATCGAAGAACTTCGACGTGGCAGGCCAGAGCAGCAGCGCAACGAACACCGGGCCGATGCCGAGCATGATCGTCAGGGCGGCTTTCGCCACAACGATCATGCCGCCGGCCGGCACGCCAATCAGGCCCGTTGCAACGGCGATGATGGTGGCATTGATGTATTCACCAAACATCGTGCCCATCTCGGTTATGCCTCGATTTCCGGCCTTTTCCCAAAGGTCGGCAGCGATCCCCCATCCCTTGCCGAGCGCCGCATCCACGACCGAGTAAACCGACGTGGGACTTGACCCGTCCCCCGTCCCGGCAAAGGCCGATGTAAAGCCGGTTTCCAGCGACTGGATGCTACCGACGACCCAATCCGAGTAGGTTGCAGCGTTCAGCGCCAGGGCACCGATGAACAGGTACTTGACGCACGTTTTCATGAACGTGGAGAAGGGCAGTTCGACATACCCCCAACCGATGGCGTAGCCCATCAGCGTCAGGTGGATGGTGGCCCCGCCGATGAAAAACAGGGTGAAGGTCGAAATGACCTCACCCACGGTTCCGGTGATGAACGGATTCAGCGCCGCGTCGAGGTACTGGCCTATGAACTGAAAAATCATCGGGTCCATGTCATTCCCCCCTCTTATTGAGATCGACCGGCGGCAGCTTCAAGTAGCCACGCCGCGACAGGTCTTTTTCGTTCTGCGCCTGCTGCGCGTTGATGCAGTTGGGAGAGGCTGCCAGTTCGCCGGGGTTGCTCTTGCACTTGGCGATCATGTCCTTTCGTTCCGCGTCATGGGCCTTGTACCAATCGACCGTTTGAACGGGCGTGTTCTCGCCGCAGCCGGCCAGGACGGCCGCGACAACTAGGGAGAGGGCGAGCTTTTTCATTTGCGCACCTCGCGCGTTTCCGCGTCGATGACACGGCCGGAGCCTTGGCGGGCTTCGTGTTGCTGCGCCACGTCCAGGGCGTGGGCCAGCTCGGCCGCGTCGATGATGCGCAGCGCCGCGACCGTGCGCAGGGCGCTTTCCCGCGTGCCGGCCCAATGGCCCGCGAAGCGTTCGCCGGACTGGCGCAGCATGAACATGCACCCGAGCAGGCAACCCAGGGAGAGGAACACCGACGCATACGGCGAAATGGGGCCGTCCTGGCGCGGTAGCGTGATACCTGCCCAATCGACCAGTGCGAGCAGGAAGGGCATGAAAGCCAGGATGCCGGCGACAAGATCACCGTGCAACATCGAGGGCGCGCGCCGGCTAACCTCGCGCATGAAGCCCATGCGGTCAATGCACGACCAGAAGCGCCACATTGCCAGCAGGATGAAGAAGCAGAGCGCCACCAGGGGAGCATGAAAATAGGAAATCATGGTCGTGTCCCCCTCAATTCGTGACCTGGGGCTGAATCCAGCCGCGCCGTGCGCCTGCCTTGGCGTTCAGTTCGCGTTGCCGCTGCTCCTGCAAACGATCTTCGGCCGCCGCGACCATCTGATACATCTGGAGCTTCGTTTGCTCGTTCTGGATCATCGCCTGTTCGACGGCGATCCGGCCTTGCAGCTCGGCGATGGCCTTCGGATCGGGCGTGTCGTTGATCTTCGCCATGAGCTGGTCGATTTGGGTTAGCCGCGACTTCGCCTTGTCGTAGGCATCCAGGGCAAAAGCCTTGTCCTGGGCACCCTTGACGGCCTGGGCTTCGCACGCCGTCCGCTGGTCTGCGACCTTGAAATGCGCGCAGGCATCGAAAGCCTTGTTGCCCTCATAGATTGACAGCGCCCGGCCGCTCAGGCCGGAATAGCCGCCCGACTTCACGGCGTCATAGACGCCTTGCCAGTCGTTCGGCAGGTAGTCGCGCAGGGCCGCGTTATTCAGGATTTGCCCGAGGTTCCGCGAGCCGGTCAGCGACTCGTATTGCTGCTTCATCTGGTTGATTTGGCTGGTCATCTGGTCGTACTGCATCTTCCACTTGGCGATGGTTTCGACCTGGGCGGCGACCTGCTGCGCAATGGAAGCGCCGTCAGTGACCGGAATCTGCGCGTATGTGGAATTGCTCAGGAAAACTGAGCAAGCTACGGTGATTACCGCTAAGGTTTTGAGAGATTGCATGTTTGCCACTCCTTTTCGGTGAGAAGGAGGGGACGCTGGTCGTCTTTCCGACCTGTCCGCCGGCTCTTTCGAGCTACTGTTCCCGGCAGTCAGCCCCGCATTACTTGGGGCGGCACCCTGCCCGCGTTGCACGGGCTTCGGGCTAGTCACAACGGTCTTTCCGCGTCGTCAGGGCCGTCTTTTCCGGTTCCCACGGTCACGCCACTTTCGGCGGGTCAGATCGGCATCTTGATGCCTTCCCCGATCATCAGGCCCTTCTTTTCAGGCCGGCAGCCCGGTACGCCGAAGCGCTCTTGGGGCAAACAAGCGTCCCCCTTGGGGGATACGGTGACCGGGGACAACCCGGCCGATTTACCAATCGGTTCGATCAATACTGAATTCTTCGCTCAAATACGGAATATTCGCAAGCTCCTCCAAGGCTTGATCCACGGTTCTGAACCAGAGTTGACGTCCGTGGCCATCAACAACGCGCCGAAAGTCTCCGGCGTTCTCCACGCTCAAGGCGTATCCATGCCGCCGATTCGCTTTCAGGATCACGCGCACGAGCCCCGTTCGCTCCAAGCTGTCGCAGTAAGCATCCAGGTCTCCATAGCGCAAGGTCGCAGTCGGGCGGCGGCTCTGCGGCCGGGTAGTCATTCGACGGTGGCCCCCTTTCTGCCCAGCATGGTCTGGATGCGCTCCAAGTGATGACGAATGACCTCGGGCGAAGCTGTCTGAACTGGTGTCTCGGCTGGTGTGCTCTGAATCCGCAATCTCTTTTCCTTCGCGGCAAGACCGGCCGACGGTGCGAAACGTCCTTGATGAAAGCGATCCAGAACCGCGCGAAACCAGCGTTCCGGGCTGGTCTTGATGCTCTGCGTTGCCATTACCCCGGCGAGTTCGTCCAGGAGCATCTGTGCATCGTTGGCATCAAGGCCACTCACCATGGAGGCGATGGCACTGCGCTCCCGCTCATTCAGGCGTGAAGGCCACACCAATGCGCCGCAGGCGCCTTTCTCCGCCTCGCCCGGTACGGGCGAAGGGGGCGGCGTGTGGATAACTTTCGCCGGTAGTTGTAGTGACGATTTATTGATGGTTCTGGTTGGTGGTTCATGGGGTGACACAGTTCTGTCGCCCTGGGATGTCTGTCGTGTCACCGGGGGAGTGACGGCCGCGTCGCCCCCCGGTGACAACTTGTCGGAGGGGGTGAGAGATGGGGATGACAAATTGACGGGGGGTGATTCGAGGCACAGGTAATAGGCATTCGAGGATTGCCCTCCGTCGCCTCGAAATCTGCGCTCGATATGAAGGAAGCCGCGTTCTTCCAGCTCTTTCAAAACGCGCTGCACCGTTCGCTCAGACGCACAGCACTTTTCGGCGATGAGCCGCACGCGCGGCCAGCACTTCCCGATCTCATCGGCCGAATCAGCCAAGGCCATCAGGATCAGCTTTGAATTGGGTGGTAGCCGCTGCTCCCACGCCCAGTTCATCGCCTTGATGCTCATCGCGCCAGCGCTCCTTGCGCACTGCTATCGAGTGCGAGCGCGTCCTTGACTTGGAGAGTGCGGAAGTAGACGCGCCGGCCAACCCGCAGCATCGTGGGCTTGAGCTTGCGGGCGACATCAGTATCCGAGTACAGCGCAACCCGGATACCGTCTGGCGAGCGACCGAGCAACCCCGCCACGTCGCCAAGACTCATGAGTGGGCCATACCGTTGAAGTAGATATTCTTCCGTTGTCATCAATACATCCACCGAAATAATGAGTAGATGGGCGTATTTTTTGACTGATATGGCTATTGGTCAAATTTAAGTCATTGATTTTTAAAGCCAAAATCAACTATCTCACCATACCAAAATGCACCATCCTCGATTACCAAAATAAGGTATCTTGGCGTCGAGCATTTCGCGGATAGAAAAATATCTTTTCAAATCAAATAATTGCGTCAGCTATGGAAATAAGAAAATTCATTGAAATAATTCATGGATTTCCTGTCTTTTTCACCACCTGATCGAGCTTGCCCACTAAATCCTCCGCGCGCAGATGGGTGTAGCGCTTGAGCATCTGCATCGACTTGTGGCCGCTGATGGCCGCGACCTCCTGATCGGACAAGCCTGCTTCCACAAAACGGCTGACGGCTTCGTGGCGCAGATCGTGAAAGCGAAAGTCCGGCACGCCGGCATCCTTCTTGATGCGCGTCCAGATCGGATTGAACTGGTAAGCCCGGCGCTTGTTGTCACGTCCAGGCTCACCGAAAAAGATCAGGTTGGTATCAATGGGGCGCACCGGATTGTTCAGCGCTTCACGAAACAGCCGGGTTGCCTCGACCGTCAGAGGAACGGTACGCGACATCGTGTTTTTCGTTTCCTGGAGACGCACCACGCGCCGGTCAAGATCGACCTGGTTCCGGCGCAAGCCTGTGATCTCCGAAGAACGCATTCCTGTTTCGAGCGCGATGCGCACGATCCAGCCGAGCATTGGGTTCGAGTGAGCATCGACCGCCGCCATCAGGCGGGTTTCTTCTTCTCGCGTGAGCCGTCGATCCCGCCCAGGGCTTGGCGCTGGACGGCGAATGCTTTGCACGGGGTTGTAGGTCAGGCCGATCCCCCATTCCTTGATCGCCACGTTGAACAGGTGGCCGAGCAATGCGAGATCGAGACGTACCGTGTTGGGCGAACGGGGCTTGGGGGCAGGCTTGCCCTTGGCGTCCTTGCGATCCAGGCCAGCGAGCCGGTCGTCGCGGTACTTGGCGATCAGCTCCGGTGTCAGTGCGGCCAGCGAATACTTGCCCAGGTTCTGCATCAGCGGCTTCGCGTGTCTCGCGTCGCTGTCGGCCGATGCCGGGCGCTTGGTTGGTGAGATTTCGGATAGATAGCGCTTGAGCGCGTCCTCGATGGTCATGCGCTCGGACGGCGCACGTTGGATATAGACGCCGCGCACCATTTCGTCTTCGGTGCGCCGCGCCCAATCCTCGGCGTCGCGTTTGGTGCGGAAGGTCTTGGCTGTGGCCGGCCATCCCGTCTTGCGGACGAGCGCTTTCCACGTGCCTGAGGGTGTCTTGACGATGGTCGCCATTCGGTTGCTCCAGAACAGGGCTCGTGTACCGCCACTGTACCGAAACTGTACCGACGCGCCAGCGCAAGCAAAGATGGTGGGCCCAGCAGGACTTGAACCTGCAACCAACGGATTATGAGTCCGCTGCTCTAACCAATTGAGCTATAGGCCCTTTTTGCTTTTTTGATGGGGCGGAAGGGTGGCCACCCCGCTCAATTCTGCCTCGCCGATCTGGCCTCGATCAGTGGATTATGAGTCCTCTGCTCTAACCGTTGAGCTATAGGCCCGTATGTCTGGCAGCGAGATGGCGAGCATGTCGGGCCGTGCAGCGGACGCGAAAGTTTACCTGTCTGCGCGTCACCCTGTCTGCTAGGCGGCCGGTGCGCGCAGCGATCCATGCTTGACCGCGCGCTCGTGCATCGGCACCCACGACAAAAAAGCCCAGCGGTGGCTGAGCGTTGCGTATCAGATTTCAGAGTTCCGTCTCGCCGCCGCTCTGCAGACGCCTTTTACCGACCGGTGCACCCGAGCAGATTGCAGCACGGAGTGGAGCTTGGCGATGCCGAAGCTGGCCTGGTCAACGGTCGATCACAGCGCCAGCAGCGCCATGTGTGCGTGACCGCTGGGAGCCGTTGGCGCAATCATGGCACTCACTACACTGTGGCGGGCACGATGATCGCGGTAACGCGCGGGTGACGTTGGGAAACGCGGCCTAGAAACAGCCAGCAGAACCTAGCAATCCCGAATCACCCATCCCCAATCCCCGTGTCTCAGGCATCCGTCGTCTCGAACTGCCCATCGACCAGCTGGCGACCCGCACGAAATCCGTGCGCGATGGCCTCCTGATACGTCTCATAGCCCGGCCCGCGACCGGCGATGCGTGGCTGACGCCTACCGCCGAGCGCGTACACGTCCACCCATAGCGTCCAGTTGGCATCCGGGGAAGCCTGCTCGACGCGTACGCGGATCTCGTGCTCGTGGTACGTGGTGGTTTCGAAGCGGCGTTGCCTACTCATAAGACGATCCCGTTTCCATTCGTCCGCCAACGTAGAAGTCGTGGTCAGAACGTGACGTGAGGTTTGCAGAAACATCTGTTTAATGTTGCGTGACCGTGTGGCTTCGTCTCCATTGCGTGAACGCCTCGATGCCCACCTCACCGGTTCGCGGTGCATTGCACGCCGCTGCAGCCTAGGGCCAAGCATAGCCAACTGCCTGGGCCACAACACAACAGCCCCGCATGAGCGGGGCTGCTTTGTGATCACTGCACGGGTACGACTGAGGTATCAGTCGATATCCAGGAACGAGCGCAGCTGTTCCGAGCGGCTCGGGTGACGCAGCTTGCGCAATGCCTTGGCCTCTATCTGACGAATCCGCTCGCGGGTGACATCGAACTGCTTACCGACCTCTTCCAACGTGTGATCGGTGTTCATATCGATACCGAAGCGCATGCGCAGCACCTTGGCCTCGCGCGGGGTGAGGCCGGCCAACACGTCACGCACCGTCTCGGAGAGATTGATGTTGGTGGTGTTGTCGATCGGGGACTCCACATTGGTGTCCTCGATGAAGTCGCCCAGATGCGAATCCTCGTCGTCGCCGATCGGGGTTTCCATCGAGATCGGCTCCTTGGCGATTTTCATCACCTTGCGAATCTTGTCCTCGGGCATGTCCATTTCCTTGGCCAATTCCTCCGGCGTCGCCTCGCGGCCAAACTGCTGGAGCATCTGGCGGGAAATGCGGTTCAGCTTGTTGATCGTTTCGATCATGTGCACCGGGATACGGATGGTGCGCGCCTGATCGGCGATCGAACGGGTGATGGCCTGACGGATCCACCACGTTGCATACGTCGAGAACTTGTAACCGCGACGGTATTCGAACTTGTCCACGGCCTTCATCAGGCCGATGTTGCCTTCCTGGATCAGGTCGAGGAACTGCAGGCCGCGGTTGGTGTACTTCTTGGCAATCGAGATCACCAGACGCAGGTTGGCTTCGACCATTTCCTTCTTGGCCTTGCGCGCCTTGGCTTCGCCATAGGCCATCGCACGGCTGATCTCTTTGATCTCGCCCAGCGTCAGATAGCTGGCCTTTTCCATCTCCATCGAGCCCTGCTGCTCGGAGATGATCTGATCCTTGACGTCGCGCAGCGCCGACGACCACTTCTGCTTGCGCTTGAGTGCATCTTCCACCCATTCTAGGTTGGTCTGATTGCCTTCCCAGGAGCGGATGAAATCCTTGCGCGGCATGCGGGCCACGGTGGTGGCCAGGTGCAGCACCTTGCGCTCGTGGTCCTTGATGCCGTTGACCACGCCACGCAGCTGGGTGACCAGCGCGTCGGTCAGCGGCAGCGGCAGCTTGAGCGTGGTGAAGATGGCGGCCATGTCTTCGCGCGCCTTGACCACCAGCTTGTGCTCGGCGCCGTTCTTGGCATAGACCTTCTTGAACTTGGCGTATTCGTTGGCCAGGTTCTGCATGCGCGTGGCGACTTCAACCGGGTCCGGACCGGTCGGGCCGACCTCTTCTTCGGCGGCGGCGTCATCGCCGTCTTCGTCGTCGTCTTCATCCAGCGCATCCTCGTCGACAGCGACGGGACCAGCGGCAGCCAGCGCGGCGGCGGCGGCGTCGGCTTCTTCGATCAGGTCGTTGAAGCCGACCACGATCTCGGCCAGACGCTTCTTGCCTTCCTTGTGCGCTTCGTAATCGGCCAGCAGCATTTCGGTCGACAGCGGGAACACGCCCAATGCTGCCTGGACCTGGCTCAGGCCTTCTTCGATGCGCTTGGCGATGGCGATTTCGCCTTCGCGGGTCAGCAGCTCGACGGTGCCCATTTCGCGCATGTACATGCGCACCGGGTCGGTGGTGCGGCCACCTTCGGTGTCGAGCGCGGTCAGCGCGGCGGCAGCTTCTTCGGCGGCGGTGTCGTCAACCTCGCGGTTGCCGGTGTTGCCATCGTTGAGCAAGAGGGTTTCGGCATCGGGTGCAACTTCATGGACATCGATGCCCATGCCGTTGATCATGCTGATGATGTCTTCGATCTGCTCCGGGTCGACGAGGTCGTCGGGCAGATGGTCATTGACTTCGGCGTAGGTCAGATAGCCCTGTTCCAGGCCCTTGCTGATCAGTAGCTTGATGTCGGATTGCTGGGCAGGACGTTCGTTGGCCATGAGTGCTCGCGCCACCGGCTTTGAGATTGGAAAGAGAACCTATCATTATACCAGCGTGAAGCCCGGTCTGCCGGATTCAAGACGGGACCGCTGGTGGACGTAGTGTCTCTAGGGTCTGAGAAGAAAGGTCACCGGGCCATCGTTGACCAGGTCGACAACCATATGGGCACCGAAGCGCCCCGTTTCCACCCCGCCGCGATGTTTTTCGCGACAAATGTCCACCAATTGATTGAACGCCCGTTCAGCCTCTTCGGGCGGTGCCGCGGTGCTGAAGCCTGGGCGGTTGCCAGAGCTGGTGTCCGCGGCCAGGGTGAACTGGCTCACCAGCAGCAGGCCGCCGTTGGTGTCGGTGAGTGAGCGATTCATCTTGCCGGCGTCGTCGCTGAAGACGCGGTAGCTGAGCAGGCGCTCGGCCAGGCGCCGGGTTTGCGCGTCGCGGTCGCCGGGCTCCACGCCGATCAGCGCCAGCAGCCCGGGGCCGATCTGCCCGACGATCCGGTCATCGACCGTGACGCTGGCGCGGGTGACGCGCTGGATCAGTGCAAGCATGGGCATTCTCTGGCAGCAAACTGTTCCGCGCAGCATGCCCAGCGCTGCCGGCACTGTCACGCGCGGGTCTTCGCCGGCCGCGCTGTTTAGAATTGCGCGAATGACACCTGACGTTCGCGCTCGCCTGTTGTACGCCACCGCCGCCACCGTGGGCCGCCTGCCGTGGCCGCTGCTCAAGCGCCTGGCCGACAGGCTGGCCTGGAGCTGGCGCAAGCTCAATGCACGCGAATCACGCGTGGCGCGCCGCAATCTGGAACTGGCGTATCCGGAATTGAGCGCCGAGCAGCGCGCGCAGTTGCACGCCAAGATCCTGCAATCGACCGCGCGGCAGACGCTGGAAGTGCTGCGCACCTGGACCCACCCGCCAGCGGAGAATCTGGCCCGCCTGCAGCGCAACGGCCAGGAGCTCTACGACGCCGCACTGGCCTCCGGGCGTGGAGTCATCGTGGCGGCGCCGCATTTCGGCAACTGGGAACTGCTCAACCAGTGGCTGTCCGAGCGTGGGCCCATCGCGATTGTCTACCGGCCGCCGGAGTCCGAGGCGGTGGACGGTTTCCTGCACCTGGCGCGCGGCGGCGACAACGTGCGCCAGGTGCGTGCCGAAGGCCCGGCGGTGCGGCAGTTGTTCAAGGTGCTCAAGGACGGCGGCGCGGTCGGCATCCTGCCCGACCAGCAACCGAAGATGGGCGATGGCGTGTTCGCGCCGTTCTTCGGCATTCCGGCCTTGACCATGACCTTGGTCAACCGGCTGGCCGAGCGGACCGGGGCGATCGTGCTGTACGGCTGGTGCGAACGCGCTGGCGACGACCTGCAATTCGCGCTGCATGTGCAACCGGCCGACCCCGCGGTGGCCGATGCGGATCCGGTACGCGCAGCCAGCGCGCTCAACGCCGGCATCGAACAGATCGCCCGGCGCGACCCGGCGCAATACCAGTGGACTTACAAGCGCTACACCCTGCGCCCGCCGGGCAGCGGCGAGGCCAACCCGTATGCGACCGAGCGGCATCCGCATTGAGTGCAGCGCCACAGCGGCCTCGTTGCTCCGCCCTGCCTGTTGGTTCAAACGCAGTTGGGGATGCGACCCAGGCGTCACGAGCAGTCGTCAAGTAGGTGCGCACGGCGCGCTCAGAACCGCAGTGTACGAGCGGTACATGCCGATTCCGAGCACCGGCCGCGCCCGCCTGGCACCTGCGCAGTCGTCTTGGTAACCGCACCTAGTCGTCGTGCGGATCCGCAGGCGTGGCCAGAATGCGTTGATAAAACGCCAGGTCCAGCCAGCGCCCGAACTTGAAACCGGCCTCGCGCACGGTGCCGGCATGGGTGAAGCCGAACTGTTCGTGCAAGGCGATGCTGGCCTGGTTGCTGGCATCGATGCCGCCCACCAGCACATGCACGCCGCGCGCTTGCGCCGCTGCGATCAAGGCTTGCAGCAACAAGCGCCCCAGACCCTTGCCGCGATGATCGCAGTGCACGTAGATCGAATGCTCGACGCTGTACTTGAACGCCGGCCAGGCGCGAAAGGTGCCGTAGCTGGCAAAGCCCATCAGGGTGCCGTCGGCGTCCTCCACGCCAATCACCGGAAAGCCGCCCGCCTGTTTGGTGGCGAACCAGCCGACCATGCTCTCCGGCGGCCGTGGCCGGTAGTCGTACAGCGCATTGGAAGTGGCGATGGCTTCGTTGAAGATGTCCAGAATGGCGCTGGCGTGGCGCGCTTGACTGCAATCGACAATGTGCATGGGGCCCGATAAACGTGGAGGTCGCCCGATTAAAGCATTGCCAGGCGCTGAACGACGCGGGACACGGGCAACCAATCGGCACATGCCGCACCACTCAATCGGCAGCGGCTGGATGCAGCGTTCTACCCGGTCGTGGCGACTGCCTGTTGCCAGGCGCGCGACAATGGGCAGACGCCATCATGCAGTGACCGCGGCGGCGTCCGCCTTGAAGCGGCCGTGGCAGCCCCCATTTGGAGTCGTGAATGAGCAGGCCCATCCCCTCCCCCAGCGCGCAGAGCTTCGGCGACCCGGCGGCCATCCGCTGCGAGCGCGCCGCCTCCGAGCTGCGTGCCGGGCGCCCGGTGCTGCTGACGGCGGCAGATGGGCAGGCGCGTGCGGTGCTGGCACTGGATAGCAGCACGGCGCAGTCGCACACCGCCTTCGCCCGCGCCGCGCAGGCCCGCCACTATCTGTTCGTGACGCCCACCCGCGCCCAGGTGCTGGGCTTGCGCGCGCCGCAGGGCGCGCGCGTGCGCTTGAGCGATCACAGCTACGACCAGATCGCCGCGCTGGCCTACCTGCGCGACACAACGGTGCCCACGCAGTGGACGGCCGGCGATGCGCTGGATGCCGGTGGCGTGGAGATCGCACGGCTTGGCCTACTGCTGCCGGCACTGCTGGCGGTGGAACTGCGCGATGTGCACGACCATGCCGCGTTCGCCGGCTGCCAGTCGCTGGCACTGGGCGATTTGAGCCGCGGCTGCGCCACGTCCGCGGCCGCCGGCTACGAGTTGGTGACCCGCACCCCGGTGCCGTTACGCGGCCTGGGCATGAGCGAATTCGTGGTGTTCCGCGGCGGCGTGGCGCAGCGCGACCAGCTGGCCATCTTGGTCGGCCAGCCGGACCTCATGAGTGCCGTGCCGGTGCGTGTGCATTCGTCGTGCCTGACCGGCGACCTGTTCGGCTCGCTCAAATGCGATTGCGGCGACCAGCTGCGACACGGCCTGGCCAAGCTGAAAGAACTCGGCGGCGGTGTGCTGCTGTACCTGGATCAGGAAGGCCGCGGCACCGGCATCGCCGCCAAGATGCGCGCCTACGGCTATCAGCATGCTGGCCTGGACACGATCGATGCCGACGCGCAGCTGGGCTTCGGCCCGGACGAGCGCCGCTACGGCAGTGCGGTGGCGATGCTGCAAGGGCTGGGCATTGGCCGGATCCGGCTGTTGACCAATAACCCGGCCAAGGCCGAGCGCCTGCGCGCGGCAGGTATTGCGGTCGAAGACCGCATCGCAATCACCGGCGACATCACCGCGGAAAACGAGCAGTACCTGCGCACCAAGGCCGCACGCGCAGGCCATGCGCTGGATGTGGATGCGTTGATCCTGGCCGCGCAGTAGCGCGTCCGGCGCGAGTGTGCCTGTGGTCGGCTCGGCGGCCAGCTATGCTTGCGAACCGCTTCTGCAGGCTAACCTCGTGCACGACGCTCCACCGCCGCACCCCGCTGTCATCGTCGAGCCTGATTCGGCAGAACCGCCAGCCGCGAGCCAGTGGCAGTCGCTGCCGCGACGCGGTGCGTATGTGGCGGCGGTCAACGGCACGCTCGGCGGCGGATGTGCGGGCCTGATCGCAGGCGGCGTCACGGTTGCCTGGCTGCACGCCTGGCATCAGTGGCCGGCGGTGCTGGGCGTAACTGCGCTCATCGCCCTGCTCGGCGCCTGGTTTGCAGTCAAACGGCACCGACTGACGCACTGGAAGCTCGATCAGCATGGTCTGGCGCTACAGCGGGGACATCTGTGGCAAAGCGATACGCGCGTTCCGATCTCGCGCGTGCAGCACGTGGACCTGCGCCGCGGGCCGATCGAACGCGCTACCCGCCTGACCACGCTGGTGGTGCATACCGCCGGCAGCCGCCTCAATGCCGTGGCGCTGTCTGGGCTGGATCAGGACGATGCCGAACGCCTGCGTGATCGCCTGGCCCGCCAGCTCGATCACGACGACGACGCGCTATGAGCGCCATCGAGCACCCCGGCAACGACGAGCAGCGCCTGCATCCGTTGTCGTGGGTGTTCGTGTTGCTGCAACAGATCCGTCAGTTCCTGATTCCGCTCGCCGCGCTGGTCCTGTTCGGCAGCCGCGAGGGCAGGAGCGATTTTGCCGACCAGATCGCCACCGGGGTGGTGGTTGCGGTGCTGGTGGCGATTTCGGTGCTGCGCTACGTCACCTACCGCTACCGGATCGGCAGCGATGGCGTGGCGATTGGCAGTGGTCTGCTGGAACGCTGCCGACGCGATATTCCGTTTGCGCGCATCCATAACGTGGTGGTGCATCAATCGCTGCTGCACCGCCTGGCCGGCGTGGCCGAGGTCCGCCTGGAATCGGCCGGCGGCCACAAGCCGGAAGCGGAGATGCGCGTGCTGCGTTTGGATCAGGCGCTGGCGCTGGAAGATCTGATCCGTCGCCGAGCGACGGGCGCAGACGCCACCGCGCCGCAGATCGACGAAGACAGCGGCAGCTTATTGCGCCTGCCGATGGCCGAGGTGATCCGGCTGGGGCTGATCTCCAATCGTGGCATGGTGGTGGTGGCCGCCAGCTTCGGCGTGATCTACCAGATGATTCCGCGCCGCACGGTGTCCACCTTCGTCGAGCACAACGGCGAACTGGCGTATCGCTACGTCAGCCAGATCCATCCCGGTGTCGCGGTCACGGCAACGCTGGTGACGATTGCCACGCTGGCTGTTTTGTTGGCAATGCGCGCGCTGTCGGTGGCCTTGGCGGTGACGCAGTATCACGGCTTCCACCTGAGCGAATCCGAGCGCCGCCTCACCGTAGAGCGCGGGCTGCTGACGCGGATCCGCAGCAGCGTGGCATTGCGGCGGATCCAGTCGTGGACGTTGTACGAAGGCCTGCTGCACCGTCTGTTCGGTCGTCGCCAGTTGCGGGTGGACACCGCAGTGGCCGGCACCGCCGATAACGAAGGCAGCGCTCTGAAGGAGCTCGCCCCCATTGCCGACCCGCAGCACTGCGATGCATTGCTGCAGCGCCTGCTGCCCGGTATCGCATGGCCGCCGGCGCAATGGCAGTCGATCGCCACGCATTGCTGGTGGCGATTGAGTCTGCCAACGGCGCTGGTGCTGCTGCCGCTGGTGGCGGGCCTGGCGTGGCAGTTCGGCAGCCAGGCCTTGTGGTTGCTGGCGTGGCTGCCGTGGAGCGCATTCAAGGCGCAGCGCCAGGTGCAACGCATGGCGTATGCAGTAGATGCGCGCTTCGTTGCGGTGCGCGGTGGCTGGTGGAAGCGCTGGTGGCGAGTGGCCGAGCTGGACAAGCTGCAGGCGTTGCAACTGCAACGCTCGCCGCTGGATCGGCTGACCGGCACCGCCACGCTGTGGCTGGATACGGCCGGCGCCAATGCCACCGGCCCGGCATTGCAGGCGCAACTCGGTGCTGCGTTGGCGCGGCGCAAGTTGCGCTGGTGATCAACATTAGCGATCAGTCGTTGCACTGCTCAACATCGGCGATCAGCCGTGGTGCTGAGCGGCTTTGGCAACGCGAGCGATTGCACTGCTCAATTCAATGACGACGACCACGTTCGGCAAGGCGTCGCCGATCATCACCCCCGCGCTCGATACGGCGGATCGTGCTCAGCGTTGCGCCGGTCCCCAGTAGCCCAACTCGCGACGGATCTGCAACCCACGCCACACCGCACCCAGCGGTTTGCGGCGCAGTCCGCCGAGCTTGCCGGCGATGAAGTCTTCGGTCGCGGCGATCACCCGCTCGGAAGACTGCCCGTCGCGATACGGGTGAATCGCATCTGCGTAGCTGGCAAGTGCGCTGCGCAATGCCGCATCCGGCGCCAGCGCGCGCACCAGCTGCTGCGGCAACTGCTCGGCCTGTTGGAAGTCGAGCATGTGCGGCTGCGGCACGCGGTTGCGAAAGGTCACCACCGGTTTGTGCTGCACCACGAACTCGGACACGATCGATGAGGTATCCGAGAGCAATACCTCGGCCGCACGCTGCGCCGCCATGACTTCTTCGGGCTCGATGAAGCGTGCGTTGGCGCCTGCCAGTGCGCGATAGCGATCGAACAACGCCGGAGCGCATTTCGGGTGCAAGGTCAGCAGCCAGTAATGCGCACCGCGCGCGATGTCGGCGGCGATTTCATCCAAGAGCGCAGGCCCCGCGCTCAGCCTCTCGGTGAAGGTGGAGCCGAACAGGATCACCGGCCGCCCGTTCGCTGGCGCGCGCAGGGCGGCGCTGCGCCCACCATCGTCGCGAAAGACCGGGTCGAGCTTGGGCCAGCCGGTTTCCACCACCGCAAAATGGCCCTCGCGCTGCGCCAGCGCGCGGAACGGCGCGGTGGTGGCCGGGCCTTGCGTGCAATACAGATCGAACAAACCCCGCACGCGGAAATGGCCGCGGTTGTCTTCGCGCTTTTGCACATTGAAACCGTGGAACAGCTGCACTTTCGCGCCCGACACAAACGGCGGCACCCAGTTAGCCGCGCTGAAGACCGCCCGCGGGCGCAACACCAGCGCATCGCGCAGGCCGACCTCACGCACGCCGGGCAGCGCCAGCCCGCGCGCACCGCCTTCGAACCAGGCCGACACCGCATGCCCGCAGGCCTGTAATGCCTGCGCCAATGGCGCCAGAATAGGCAGCGCGTAACGCTCCGTTGCGAACAGCAGGTACTCGGCCATCACATGTCCTCTTCGACCGCACCCAACGAACGGCCTCGCATCAGTGCCTGCATTATCGCGTTCAACGAGGCCGATCGCCTACGCAACTGTCTGACCTCGCTGGCGTTCTGCGACGAGATCGTGGTGGTGGACTCCGGCTCGACCGATGCCACTGCTGCCATCGCCAGCGCACACGGCGCGCGCGTGCTGCAGCGCGCCTTCGACGGCTATCGCAGCCAGAAGGCATTCTGCGTGGCACAGGCCAGCCACGACTGGGTGTTGTGCCTGGACGCCGACGAACGCGTCAGCGATGCCCTGCGCGCCTCGATCATCGCTGCGCGCGATGCCGGCTTCACCACTGCTGCCGGTTACCGCTTCGCCCGCCTGTCCGACTACTTCGGCCGCTTCCTGCGCCACGGCAATGCATATCCGGACCGGGTGCTGCGCTTGTTCGATCGTCGCCGCGGCGGCTGGCGCGGCAAGCGCGAGATCCACGAGGCGGCCAGCGTGGATGGCGCCGTGGCGACACTGGCGGGCGATCTGATCCATTACCCGTACCGCTCGCTGATGCAGCAACTGGCCAAAACCCAGCGCTACGCGCAGATGATGGCCGAACACGAACACGCACGCGGCAAACGCGCCACCTGGAGCAAGCTGGTGCTGGCACCGGCCTGGCGCTTCTGGCGCGGCTATCTGTTGCGCGGCGGCTTTCGCGATGGCTGGCATGGACTGATCTACGCCTACGTGCGCGCCAACTACGTACGCCAGAAGACCATCATGTTGTGGCTACTGCAGCACAACCAGCCAGTGCAGGACCCAGCACGTGCCACGGATCAGCGCAGCGAGTAAGTTCGGATAAAGCCGTCGAGCGCGGCCGTGCAGCGACTACGAACGGCGCGAACGCTGCATGGAGACCGGCCTGTCCAAGTGACGCAGGCCGCGTCAGCAATGGCTGCACATTCTGCTTCTGCGCATGTCGTTGATCAGCCACTCGAAGCGTATGCCGCTCGCGCATGCGCAACATGCAGCGGATGGATCATCCGCCGCTACCGGCTGCTCGCCACACTCAGCTCGGTCTGTTGCGCCTGCCGCGCCGCCAGACCCACCAGCACGCCGACCATGGCCGTGTAGAAGCTCGCCGCCACCTGGTGCGCGAACATCGATTGGGTCAGCCCGCACAAGGCATAACTGATCACGAGCATCACCCCGGCCGCCGCCGGGCCGCGAAACTGCTGCTGCCCGCTGCGCCGATGCAGTCGCGCAAACACCCACAGCGGCACGCCGTAGACGGCGATCAGCAGCAACAGGCCGGGCACGCCCTGGGTGGCACTCCATTCGGCCAGATCGTTGTGCGCGTGCCCCAACTGGCAACGGAACAACGACGGGTCGGCGGCACAGGCTGGCAGGTCGTGCATCGCATCGTCGAAACGACCAACGCCCACACCGGTCAACGGATGCGCCTTCAGGGTGTCCCAAGCCACATGCAGGCGTTCGATACGTGCACCAGCCGACGAATCGGTGTCGCCCACTTCATAACGTTGCAGGTCGCTCTGTAATTCGCCCAGGCGCATCTGGTCGGTCAGGGCCGGCACGCTGAGTGCGACACCCACCGCCAGCACCGGGCCGCCGATGAAGGTCAGCAAGCGCACGCGTGCGCTACGCCAAGGCGCACCCCAGATCAGCACGCCCAGCGTCGCCAGCAGTGACAACAACACCCCACGGCTGCCGCTCAGCACGATCACCACCACGGTCGCGATCGCCGCGCCCAACAGCCAACGCACGTTGCCATCCGGGCGGCAGAACACGCCCACCACCAACAACATCAGCGCGATGTCGGCAAACACAATGGCGTTGGTGAAGCCTTCGGCGCGACCGGCACCATTCATCACCTGCAGCAGCGCGATCAACATGGCCGCGAATACACCGACCAATGCGCCGCGCCACAGCCATATCTGACGCGGCTGCAACGCATACGCCCACAGCGCCGCCCATGGCAGCACCAGGAAGCGCGAGCGGTTGCCCACATCGCGCAGCCCGTGTTCGAACAAGGCAATCGACAGCAACGATATTGCAATCACCGCCACCGTCAGCCAGCCCACTGCGCGCAACGACCAGTCGCGCGCAGCAATGCCGTCCCGCAGGTGACGCCCACCCACCAACGAACCCAGCAGCAGGCACAGACCGAACGGCAGCAGCCCGCTCGGCATGCTGACCACCAGCGCAGTCAATGCGAAGGCGCCCAGCTCGGCAATGCGTACGCCTGCCCGCGAGGTCGTCGGGGCAGAAGGCGACAGCGAAGCAGGTTGGGTAGGCAAGGAATTCATCTAGAGATCGGTGGAAAAGTAAGGCAACGCAGTGGCCGGGCTTCGGCAACGCCGGCCAAGCTAACGATGCGACGCATGAATCCCTGCTAGACAGCTGCTGGCAGTTGCATGCTTTCCGCGCCGATGACGCCTGCCACGTGCGCGCACTTGTGGGGTCCGACGGCTCATTCGGTGTCCAGGTTGCCCTGCTCCTTTGCTTCCACCGCGCGCTCGCTGGAGCTGGCCACGCACTCGCCGCGCACCGCGTCGGCCGGCACCAGCCACCAGCGCCGGCGGTTGGCCACGCCCACCAACTGGCTGCGGCTACGATCCACGCAGGCCAGCAATGCGGTCTCTTGCGCCATCAGCCAGCGCTGGCCAGGTTGTTCTGCCTGCCAGGCCACGCCACGCTGCAATTGCGTTTCCCACGGGACCTTGAAGCCGAAGGTCTGCGCCGGGCGGTCGGCCATCAGCAGGTTCTGCTCCTTCCATGCCACCAGCCCGAGTTGCGCATCCGGGCCGATGCGGCGCCCGGCCTGGCGCATCACCGCGCCGGCCGAACTGGAATCGTTGAAGATGGGGTAGCAGACCAGCCCGAACGCCACCCACCACGCACCCAGCAACGAAACCACCGCGAACGCGGAGCGGCGCATGCGCATCAGCAACAGGCTGGCGATGCCCCAGGTCCCTACCGCGAGCAGCAGCCAGCCCAGCGGGTCGGTGGCCTCGTTGCCCACCCCGCGGCTGTCCATGATCTTCTGCTCGAAGCCCGGATGCCCGATCAGCATCGCCGCACCACCCGCGCTGAACACCGCTGCCAGCAAGAGCCCGAATCCGAACAGCAGCCGCTGCACGCCAGCCCGACGCAGCAGGCCGGGCACCAGCGGCGCCAGCGCCAGGCAGACCATCGGCAGCGCCGGCAGGATGTAGACATCGCGCTTGCCGCTGGGGATGGTGAAGAACACCAGCACCAGCAGCCACCAGACCAGCGGCAGCAGATAGCGCGGGTCGCGCCGCTTGAGCCGGCGTCGCCATGCGGGGATCGCCCACGGCAGCAGCAGGATGGTCGGCAGCCACATCGTGGCCATGCTTTGCAGGTGGTACCAGACCGGCTGCGCATGATCCCAGGAGCTGGCATAGCGCTTGGCGGTCTGGCGCAGCAGGATGTCGTTGAGATACACACGGTATTCGGGCTGGCCGGCGGTGAGCGCGGTCACCATCATCGGCACGAACCACAACGCGATCGCCACGAAGAAGAACAGCGGCCCCAACCAAAAGCGCCGATCGCGCACATGCACGCGCACACCCGGCCAGCCGCGCGCCGCGGCCATCCCGGCCGGGATCAGCATCAGCAGCGCGATGATGCCCACGACCTTGGTGATCACACCCAGACCGGCGGCGAACCAGCCTAGCGTCCACCAGCGCCAAGCCGGACCGATCAGCAGATGGCGCAGCAGTCCGTAATTGGCCAAGGTGATCCAGAACACCACCAGCGGGTCGATTTGTGCCTTCTTGGCCTGAAAGGTGAAGTGCAGCGTGAACAACAACATCCAGGCCGCATAGAGGCCAACGCGCCGGGTCCACAGGCGTCGGCCCAGATCGTAGACGCAGGCCAGCGTGCCCAGCGCGGCCAGCAGCGACGGCAGCAGGAACGCCACCCGCCAGTTGCCCAGCAGCGTGTAGAACAGCGCCTGCAGCCACATCAGCATCGGTGGCTTGTCCGAATACAGTTCATTGCCGCGATGCGGGAACAACCAGTCGCCGCTCAAGACCATCTGCTTGGCGACCAGCGCAAAGCGCGGCTCGTCCGCCGGCCATGGGTCACGCAAGCCCAAGCCCGCGCCGATCAACAGCACGGCGGTCATGGCCAGCAAGCAGACATCGTTGGAAGCGCGGTTCTTGAGCATGTCGGGCGGCAGTCGGAGGCGGAGAGTGGAGCGCTGGACGCCGCGCGCGGTCAGGAGGCTTTTAGCAAAAGCGCGTAGAAAAATCCGTCGCAGTGCTGCTCGCCTGGAAAGCGCTGACGCCCGGGCCCGGCTGCATGCCCGAACTGCGCACCCAGGGGCTGCGCCTGTGCGTCAGGGGTGCGTTGCAGGAATGCGTCGACCTGGGTCTGGTTCTCGCGCGCCAACAGCGAGCAGGTGGTGTACAGCAACTGCCCACCCGGGCGCAGCGTGCGCCAGGTCGCATCCAGCAGCCGCGCCTGCAGCGCGCACAATGCATCGATATCGTCGGCACGCCGGTGCAGCAGCACATCCGGTTGACGCCGCACTACGCCGGTGGCCGAACAGGGCGCATCCAGCAACACCGCATCGAACGGTTGGCCGTCCCACCATGCATCCGTGTCGGCGGCGTCGGCTGCCTGCAATGCGACCTGTGCGCTCGGCACGCTGCGCTGCAAGGTCTGCTGCACGCGCTCCAGGCGACGCGCATCCACATCAAGCGCGGCGAGCTGCAACCCGGGATGGCGTTCCAGCAGATGCGCCGCCTTGCCGCCCGGCGCGGCGCAGGCATCTAGCACGCGTGCCGACGGCGCCAGCGTCAGCGCATCGGCCACCTGCTGCGCAGAGCCGTCCTGCACCGAAACATCGCCGTCGGCAAAGCCCGGCAACTGGCTCACCGGCACGGCGCTGTGCAGGCGCACCGCATCCGGCAACACCACGTCTGTCTGCGCGCTAATGCCCAGTTCGGCCAGCCGTGCGACGTAGGCCGCCGGGTCGATCCGCGAATGCTGCACACGCAGCCACATCGGCGCCATCTGCGCACTCGCGATAAAAATGCCTTCTGCACGCTCGCCCCAATCGGCGCGCACCTGCTTGCGCAGCCACGACGGCCAGCCGGCATCATCCGATACCGCCGGAAACCCTTCGCGCTGGGCGCGTCGCAAGATCGCGTTGACCATGCCGGCCTGACGTGGCCGGCCCAGCGCGCGGCATGCATCCACGGTGGCCGACAACGCCGCGTGCGCGGGAAGTTGTAGCACGTCGAGCTGGGCGAAGCCGACCATCAGCAGCGCCTTGAGTTCTGCATCGCGGGGCGGCAGCGGCCGTTCCAGCCATTGCCGCAGCGCGACGTCATACGCCGGGCGACGGCGGATCACCGCAAAGCAGATCGCCTCCACCAGTGCGCGGTCGCGCGGATCGCCGATACCGGGCAAGGTCGCAGCCAGTTCGGCTTTCAGCGAGCGGCCCTGATCGAACACGGCGGTCAGAACGCGTGCGGCGGCCAGGCGCGAGGCGATGCCGGCGGCGGTTGAGGTCTCGGCCGACATCAGCGCAGCGCCAGCAGGTCGCGCCGCGCGTTGAGATAATCGGCGGCGGTGATCGCCTTGCCCCCCTCGCGCTGGAGCACCCGCACCCGCAGCGCACCCTGACCGCACGCGATGTCGATGCCCTGCTTGCTGGCCGCCAGCAGGCTGCCGGGCGGCTGCTGATGCGCCAGCTCCAACGCGACTGCGCCATGCAGTCGCACGCGCTCGCCAGCCAGGATCGCCTCGGCCACCGGCCACGGGTTGAACGCCCGCACGCGCCGCGCCAGTTCCTGCGCCGGCTGCGCCCAATCCAGCCGCGCCTGCGCCTTGTCCAGCTTATGCGCATAGGTCACGCCTTCAGCCGGCTGCGGTTGCGCCACCGGACGGATGCCGGCGCGCAGCAGGCCCAGGCCGTCGGACAATACCTGCGCCCCCAACGCAGCCAGGCGGTCGTGCAGCTGGCCGCCGGTTTCCTGCTCGCCGATCTCGATGCGCTGCGACAGCAGCACCGGGCCGATATCCAACCCGGCTTCCATCTGCATCAGGCACACCCCGGTCTCGGTATCGCCGGCCTCGATCGCGCGCTGGATTGGCGCCGCGCCACGCCAGCGCGGCAGCAGCGAGGCATGCACGTTCCAGCAGCCATGGGTTGGCACAGCCAGCACCGCATTGGGCAGAATTAATCCGTAGGCCACCACCACCATCAGGTCCGCATTGAGCGAACGTAGCGTCGCCAGCGCTTCGGGCGAACGCAGCGTCTGCGGCTGGAACACCGCAATGCCGCGCGCAATCGCCTCGATCTTGACCGGCGAGGGCGTCAACCCGCGGCCGCGCCCGGCGGGCCGATCCGGCTGGGTGTAGACCGCCACCACCTCATGCCGCTGCGCGGCAGCGCGCAACGAAGCGACAGCGAAATCCGGCGTACCGGCAAAGATGATTCTCATAGAGCTGGGATTCGGGAGTGGTGAGTGGGGAGTCGCAACGGCGGGGGTGTTGACCGGGGCGAGAGTAATGTAGAGCTGAGAGGTGGAAGCGGGATTCGCGCCGGAAGATTCGGCACCCCGCCGCCAGAACCTGCGTAATCCCTCATCGATCGAGCGCACTGCGAAGCGCGAGCCGCAACCGAGAATGTGGTGCTGGCAGCGGCTTATCAATCACGCATCCCGCATCCGAAGTTCGAGGGCCATCTGCCCCCGGACGTGGCGCACTAGCGATCCGCCGGCATAGCCATGAGATCGCACCAAGATGAGCGCTCAACGATTTGAAACCAGCAGACTCAAAGACCAGCAGTAACCCGCTTTTGCAAACCCCAAATCCCGACTCTCCAATCCCCGCCCTCAAGCCACATGCTTGCGCTGTTTGGCCAGCTTCTTGCGCACCATTTCGCGCTTGAGCGGCGAGAGATAATCTACGAACAGCTTGCCGTCCAGGTGGTCCATTTCGTGCTGGATGCACACGGCCAGCAGCCCGTCGGCATGCAGTTCCTGCGCCTGGCCCTGGCGGTCGAGATAGCGCACCGTGATCGCATCGGCGCGGCTGACATCGGCATAAATGCCGGGTACCGACAGGCAGCCTTCCTGACACAGCTGCTCGCCCTGCTTGCTCACGATTTCCGGGTTGACGAACACCTGCGGCAGATTCTTCTCGTCGCTGACGTCGATGACCATGAAACGCTTGTGCACGTCCACCTGACTGGCAGCCAGGCCGATGCCCGGCGCCTCGTACATGGTCTGGAACATGTCATCCAGCAGCGCCTGGAACGCCTGGCTGGCAAGCTCGGCAGAGTCGACCGGCAAGGCCTTGGTGCGCAGCCGCGGGTCGGGAAACTCGAGAATTGGGAGCAAAACCATGGGGTTACCCGTCTGGAAACACCGGCGCTGCGCCGGCAAGACGGTGTCATTCTAGCGCAATGCTTGCGTGGCGCCCCTGTTTCTGGACTATAGTGCACGGACCTGTTGGGGAATCAGGCAAGAAGGTACTCAATGTTAATCCGACTTCGTACGGTCGTTGCTGCGGCGATGTTGACCGTCGCGACCTACGCTGCCGCGCAAGCGGTGGGCGAGCATCCAGACACCTATGTGGTCCGCAAGGGCGATACCTTGTGGGACATCGCTGGGCGTTTCCTGCAAAAACCATGGCTGTGGCCGGAAATCTGGCAAGCCAATCCGCAAATCCAGAATCCGCACCAGATCTATCCGGGCGACGTGATCAGCCTGGCCTACCTGGACCGCGTCGGCAAAGGCACGATCCAGCCCGGCCCGCGCCAGGAAGCGCCGATCAATGCCATTCCATTGGCGGACGTCGAGCCGTTCCTGAAAAACCTGCGCGTGGTCGACGACTTTGATCGGCTGCCTTACGTTGTCGGCCTGGAAGGCGGGCGTTCGCGCGCCACCACCGGCCAGGTCGCCTACGTGGTCGGGCTGGAAAACGCTCAGCCGGGCCAGCGCTTTGCGGTGGTGCGCCCGACCGTGAAGTTCAGTCTGCCCAAGCACAACGAAGACCTGGACGCGGCCGGCAACATCACCGCCGGCTCCGGCAACATCTGGAAGAGCTTCATCGCGCCGAGTAAGCGCCGTGAGTTCCTCGGCTATGAGCTGGCGCAGGTCAACATTGGCACCATCACCCGCAGCGCAGCGGGCGGCAACTCCAAGGCGGCGACGTTGCTGCTGCAGGACAGCGGCCGCGAAGTGCGGGCCGGCGATCGCATCGTCGCGGTCGAAGCGCAGCCGTACGACCTGCAGTTCATCCCGCATCCGCCGTCGGAACAGGCGCTGCAGACCGAACTGCGGGTGCTTGCCATCTCCGATGCCTTCATCGTCGGCGGCAGCCGCGATGTGATCGCCATCTCCGGCGGCGCCCGCGAAGGCATCAACAACGGCACGGTGTTTTCGATCTGGCGCAAGGGCCGTACCGTCAGCGACCGCGTGAAGCACTCGCGCTTCTCGCGGACCGACGACGATTTCAGCGGCCCGTCCGGCTCCACCGTCGGCCTGCCCGACGAGTACGCCTCGCATGCGATGGTGTTCCGCACCTTCGACAAGGTCAGCTATGCGCTGGTGATGGAAAGCGTCAAGCCGACCGGCCTGGGCTATTTCGTCAAGCATCCTGACGCGCAGTAAGCGAAAGTTCCGATGCATCAACGCGACGGCGCCCGAGGGCGCCGTCGTTGTTTGCGGCCTAACCTGAATGCATGGCCCTGATCGCTCCCGACGTACGCGCACTCCTGATCCTGCTGCTGGCAGGTGGCCGCACCCCACCGCGGCGAAAAATGCTGAACTCGTTCAGATCAGCCGTTGAGAGCCTGGCAGCCGGACCTGAGGCGTGGCGTTTTGCCGGTTGTGATGAGGCGCAATCTGCACTGCTGCAAACCCCTGATCCGCATGCGCTGGACGCGGCGTTGCGTTGGTGCGAGCAACCCGGGCACCACCTGATTGGCTGGCACGACCCGGATTACCCGGCCTTACTGCGCCATATCGCCAACCCGCCAATGGCCTTGTTCGTGGACGGCGACCCCAATGCGCTCTGGCACCCGGGAGTGGCGGTGGTCGGCAGCCGCTCGGCCACTGCCGGCGGCCGCGATCACACCCGCGCATTCGCCTCCAGCCTGGCAAGCGCAGGGCTTAGCATCGTCAGTGGCATGGCCGCAGGTGTGGACGCGATCGCGCATGAAGCCGCATTGGCCCAGCGCGATTGCATCACCGTGGCGGTGGTCGGCACCGGTACCGATGTCGCCTATCCCGAGCGGCACCAGGGTTTGCGCGATCGGATCGCTGAATCAGGCGGCGCGGTGGTCAGCGAGTACCTGCCAGGCACCGCCCCGGTCGCGGCGCACTTTCCGGCCCGCAACCGCATCATCGCCGGGTTGGCACTGGGGACGCTGGTGGTCGAAGCGGCAATGCGCTCGGGTGCACTCATCACCGCCCGGCTGGCGGCCGAAGCCGGACGCGAGGTGTTCGCCCTGCCCGGCTCCTTGCACAATCCGCTCGCGCGCGGCTGCCATCACCTGATCCGGCAGGGTGCCACGCTGGCGCAGGAGCCCGCACAGGTCATCGAGGGACTGGGCCAGCTGTCGGGCGAATTGGCCAGCGCCTTGCGCGAGCGCCTGGCGGCCCCCACTGAATTGCCCAGGAAGACAACGGCCGGCGCTGGTCCAGCCCGTTCCGATCCCGACTACCAGCGCTTGTGGCAAGCGCTGGGCCATGACCCAACCCCTATGGATTCATTGGTGCAGCGCACCGAATTGACGGCCGCCGCGCTGTCCTCCATGCTGCTCATCATGGAACTTGAGGGAGACGTGGTCACCGAGCACGGTCGCTATACCCGCAATCCTTAGTTTCTTCACCTCCACAGCGTCCCGCGACGCAGGCCGAGGGCAATGAAAGAGAGCATTCTCGATGTATTGCTGTACCTGTTTGAACATTATTTCAGCGAAGACGCGGACCTGGTCCGTGACCGTGACTCACTTCAAAATGGCCTGATCCAGGCAGGTTTCAGCCCCGCAGAAATCAGCAAAGCCTTCGATTGGCTGGACGCGCTCTCCGAGCAGCGGCCCAGCGTCGCGCGCCCGCATGTCGATGGACCGGTGCGTATCTATCACGGGCAGGAGCTGGACAAGCTCGATGTGGACTGCCGCGGATTCCTGCTGTTCCTCGAACAACACCGCATTCTCGACGCCGATCAGCGCGAGTTGGTACTGGACCGCGCCATGGCGCTGGATCAGGACGAACTGGATCTGGACGACCTCAAATGGGTAGTGCTGATGGTGTTGTTCAACCAGCCAGGTGCCGAGGCAGCCTACGCCTGGATGGAAACCCAGATGTTCCTGGACGAGCCTGAACCCGTACACTGAGTGTTGAAGCCGCCACGGATGTGCGTGCAAGGGGACGGGGATGCGCAGTTGGTATTACGCCGATGTTCACCGCCATCGGCACGGTCCGGTGGCCAAAGACACCTTGCTGGGCCTGTATCGTGATCGTGTGATCGCCCTGGATACGCTGGTCTGGCGCGCAGGGCTGGACCCCTGGTTGCCGCTGTCTGCCTGTGCCGACACGCTTGGCCCACCCGTTGCCACGGATGTGCGTGCGGCTGCGGTTCCGCCGCCGTTGCCGCGTGCTGCGGCACAGCCGCCGCTTACCTATTGGTCCGTAGCACCAGCGCAGCCGCGCAGTAACCGCCCTGCCTGGCCGCTGGTTGCAGTGCTCGGCGCGGTGGTCGGCGTCTTTGTGCTAGTCGGCGTGATCGGCATGCTCGCCGCGATCGCGTTTCCGGCTTACCACGATTATTTGGGCCGCGCCAAGTTGGCCGAGGTGATGGCTGAGTTGACGCCATTAAAGCCGCAGATCGCCGAATTTCTCGCGAGCGAAGGCCGCTGCCCGGTCAATGGCGACCCCGGCTTCAAGCCACCCGAGCAGTACGCGAGCGAGCGGTTGAGCAGCTTGCGCATCGGCCGTTTCGACAGCAGCGAATGCGGTATCGAAGCGCTCATCCATGCGCCCAGGTCGGCCAAAATCGATGGCAAGGCACTGTGGCTGGAGCTGGATGCAGAATGGATCCCATTCGTTCGCGCACGCCAAGTCCTGCCCGCGAGCTTCTGCCCGGACCCCAACCGGATAGGGTTCAGCCGACTGCAGATCGGGGGGGGACTCCGCCTGCTGGCGGCCCCCTGGATGGCTTGCCCGTTCGGCGGACGATGTCCCGGACCCGGCTGCCATCTCCCCCTGCACCCTCGCCTGCGTTCTCGGCGGGCAGCTTCAGCGATCTGCTCCGTCAGTTCGATCCGTCGCTTCTTGATACATCGCTTCTTGATTCGATGCCTGCCGTCGGCACGCCGCATACAGCGGCTGCCCCAGCAGAGTGGGATGAGGTGCAATCGGGTCTGCGTGCAGCCGATGACCCGCCACCCACTGTGCGTGTCGCTGTCACTGCCGCGCGGCCGCCGCGCGCCAAGCCGGCCCCGCGACGGCGTGCGGCGCAACCCTCCGACGCTTCGCCGGCCGCGCAGGTGGATCTACGCACGCTCGGCTACAGTCAGCAGCAGCAAGAGAAGATCAAACCGAAGGTGCGTTCGACAGTGGCGCAGCACCACGAGGCACTGGTGGGCCATGGGTTTACACACGCGCACATCGTTGCGCTCAGCCAACACCCGGCAGCGTTAGGGACCGTTGCTGTCACGTATCAGGACATAATCAGGGCGTTGCCAGAGGCGACACACGAAGACATCGTTGGCGTCGGCAAACAGTGGTCCGGCGCACGCGCCCTGGAGGCCTTGCTCACGGAGGCGAGGGAGTTGAGAGGTCCGCCGTTACAGTTGGACACAGGCCAACTTCTCAAGATTGCAAAACGTGGCGGCGTGACCGCAGTGGAGGCAGTGCATGCATGGCGCAATGCACTGACGGGTGCCCCCCTGAACCTGACCCCGGACCAAGTGGTGGCCATCGCCAGCAATATTGGCGGCAACCAGGCGCTGGAGACGGTACAGCGGCTGTTGCCGGTGCTGTGCCAGGCCCATGGCCTGACCCCGGACCAGGTCGTGGCCATCGCCAGCAATGGCGGCAAGCAGGCGCTGGAGACGGTGCAGCGGCTGTTGCCGGTGCTGTGCCAGGACCATAGCCTGACCCCGGACCAGGTCGTGGCCATCGCCAGCAATATAGGCGGCAAGCAGGCGCTGGAGACGGTGCAGCGGCTGTTGCCGGTGCTGTGCCAGGACCATGGCCTGACCCCGGACCAGGTGGTGGCCATCGCCAGCAATAGTGGCGGCAAGCAGGCGCTGGAGACGGTGCAGCGGCTGTTGCCGGTGCTGTGCCAGGACCATGGCCTGACCCCGGCCCAGGTGATGACCATCGCCAGCAATAACGGCGGCAAGCAGGCGCTGGAGACGGTGCAACGGCTGTTGCCGGTGCTGTGCCAGGACCATGGCCTGACCCCGGACCAGGTGGTGACCATCGCCAGCAATGGCGGCGGCAAGCAGGCGCTGGAGACGGTGCAGCGGCTGTTGCCGGTGCTGTGCCAGGCCCATGGCCTGACCCCGGACCAAGTGGTGGCCATCGCCAACAATAACGGCGGCAAGCAGGCGCTGGAGACGGTGCAACGGCTGTTGCCGGTGCTATGCCAGGCCCATGGCCTGACCCCGGCCCAGGTCGTGGCCATCGCCAGCAATAGCGGCGGCAAGCAGGCGCTGGAGACGGTGCAGCGGCTGTTGCCGGTGCTGTGCCAGGCCCATGGCCTGACCCCGGACCAGGTGGTGGCCATCGCCAGCAATGGCGGCAAGCAGGCGCTGGAGACGGTGCAGCGGCTGTTGCCGGTGCTGTGCCAGGCCCATGGCCTGACCCCGGACCAGGTGGTGGCCATCGCCAGCAATAGTGGCGGCAAGCAGGCGCTGGAGACGGTGCAGCGGCTGTTGCCGGTGCTGTGCCAGGCCCATGGCCTGACCCCGGACCAGGTGGTGGCCATCGCCAACAATAACGGCGGCAAGCAGGCGCTGGAGACGGTGCAGCGGCTGTTGCCGGTGCTGTGCCAGGCCCATGGCCTGACCCCGGACCAGGTGGTGGCCATCGCCAGCAATAGTGGCGGCAAGCAGGCGCTGGAGACGGTGCAGCGGCTGTTGCCGGTGCTGTGCCAGGACCATGGCCTGACCCCGGACCAGGTGGTGGCCATCGCCAGCAATGGCGGCAAGCAGGCGCTGGAGACGGTGCAGCGGCTGTTGCCGGTGCTGTGCCAGGACCATGGCCTGACCCCGGACCAGGTGGTGGCCATCGCCAGCCACGATGGCGGCAAGCAGGCGCTGGAGACGGTGCAGCGGCTGTTGCCGGTGCTGTGCCAGGACCATGGCCTGACCCTGGACCAGGTGGTGGCCATCGCCAGCCATGGCGGCGGCAAGCAGGCGCTGGAGACGGTGCAGCGGCTGTTGCCGGTGCTGTGCCAGGACCATGGCCTGACCTCGGACCAGGTGGTGGCCATCGCCAGCCACGATGGCGGCAAGCAGGCGCTGGAGACGGTGCAGCGGCTGTTGCCGGTGCTGTGCCAGGACCATGGCCTGACCCCGGACCAGGTGGTGGCCATTGCCAGCAATATTGGCGGCAAGCAGGCGCTGGAGACGGTGCAGCGGCTGTTGCCGGTGCTGTGCCAGGACCATGGCCTGACCCTGGACCAGGTGGTGGCCATCGCCAGCCACGATGGCGGCAAGCAGGCGCTGGAGACGGTGCAACGGCTGTTGCCGGTGCTGTGCCAGGACCATGGCCTGACCCCGGACCAGGTCGTGGCCATCGCCAGCCACGATGGCGGCAAGCAGGCGCTGGAGACGGTGCAGCGGCTGTTGCCGGTGCTGTGCCAGGACCATGGCCTGACCCCGGCCCAGGTGGTGGCCATCGCCAGCAATGGCGGCGGCAAGCAGGCGCTGGAGAGCATTGTTGCCCAGTTATCTCGCCCTGATCCGGCGTTGGCCGCGTTGACCAACGACCACCTCGTCGCCTTGGCCTGCCTCGGCGGACGTCCTGCCCTGGATGCAGTGAAAAAGGGATTGCCGCACGCGCCGGAATTGATCAGAAGAATCAATCGCCGTATTCCCGAACGCACGTCCCATCGCGTTGCCGACTACGCGCAAGTGGTTCGCGTGCTGGAGTTTTTCCAGTGCCACTCCCACCCAGCGTACGCATTTGATGAGGCCATGACGCAGTTCGGGATGAGCAGGCACGGGTTGGTACAGCTCTTTCGCAGAGTGGGCGTCACCGAATTCGAAGCCCGCTGCGGAACGCTCCCCCCAGCCTCGCAGCGTTGGGACCGTATCCTCCAGGCATCAGGGATGAAAAGGGCCAAACCGTCCCCTACTTCAGCTCAAACACCGGATCAGGCGTCTTTGCATGCATTCGCCGATTCGCTGGAGCGTGACCTTGATGCGCCCAGCCCAATGCACGAGGGAGATCAGACGCGGGCAAGCAGCCGTAAACGGTCCCGATCGGATCGTGCTGTCACCGGCCCCTCCACACAGCAATCTTTCGAGGTGCGCGTTCCCGAACAGCGCGATGCGCTGCATTTGCCCCTCAGCTGGAGGGTAAAACGCCCGCGTACCAGGATCGGGGGCGGCCTCCCGGATCCTGGTACGCCCATCGCTGCCGACCTGGCAGCGTCCAGCACCGTGATGTGGGAACAAGATGCGGCCCCCTTCGCAGGGGCAGCGGATGATTTCCCGGCATTCAACGAAGAGGAGCTCGCATGGTTGATGGAGCTATTGCCTCAGTCAGGCTCAGTCGGAGGGACGATCTGATGCCGGCAGTTGGCACTGCAGTTCCGAAATCGACGATACCCAACTTCCACCTAATTGCCGCGGCTGACCGCCTGCTGCATGCCGATTGCTACACGTTAAGGAGACAACATGACACAGTGGTATTACGCCGACGCACAGCGGCAGCGCCAGGGGCCGGTGGACACGGACACGCTTCGCAGGCGTCTGTCGCAGGGCATCATCGACCGTTCCAGCCTGGTATGGCGCGAGGGCCTGGCACAGTGGGTGGCGCTGCACGAGGTCGCAGCCGAGCTGGGTCTGGACAGCGCGGTGTGGGCGACGACCGAGGCCAGCGGGCCGACGCCTGCGGATGTGCCGAGCGAAGCGCCATTGTCGATTGCGCATTCCGGCGACAGCGCCTCAGCCACCGCGTCGCCAGCTGCGACCTCACAGCCACACGACCACGCTGCGGAGACATCGCCGTGGCCGCCGGCAGTGACTGGCGGCGGCATCGCCAGTGTTAATGATGCTGCCGCGACTGACCGTGCCGATGACCACCAAACCGTCGACTCCCCAGGACACCTGCCACGCGACCAAGGCCCATCATCGGATGCGTCGGCGTGGTCCACCGCGCCGATAGACGCGGCGGCCACGCCGCTGACGTCAGGCCCGACCCCAATCACAGCCCAGGACGCGACATCGACACCGGGGTATACCCCGGCAGCGGCGCCCGCACCGCTTCCAAGCGCCTGGGACGCCCCGGCCCTCGCCGCGCCGACCGCAAGCGTCGCGCTGCAGGACGCGCCGGTGGTCTACGCCGGCCTGTGGCGGCGCGTGGCCGCCAGCATTCTCGATAGCCTGATCACCACCGTTGCGGTGTACCTGATCGTGATCCCGCTGGTGTTCGTGGTGGCGCTGGTCACCACGCGCGGCGACTGGGGTTCGGCGCTGGACGCTGGCAGTGCGCTCGGCATCGCCATCCTGGTGATGTCCTGCGGCATCGTTCTGGCGATCCCGACGCTGTATTTCGCCTGGATGCAGTCCAGCCGGCACCAGGCCAGCCTGGGCAAGCTCGCCTGCGGCATCAAGCTGGTGCGCGCCGACAGTCACGGTGGCCGCGTCGGATTCTGGCGCAATGTGCTGCGCTATCTGGCCTATAAGTTGATCAGCGTGCTTACCCTGGGCATCGGCGTGATCGTGGCCGCGTTCATGGCCGGCATGACCGAGCGCAAGCAGGCTCCGCACGACAAGGTCTGCGACACCCTGGTCGTGGACCGTTGGGCCTTCACCGAATATCCGGAACGGCAATCCAGGGGTCTGGATACCGTGTCCATCGTGGTTCTGGCCATTTACGCGGTGATCCAGGTGCTGTCGGTGGTGGCCGTGGCTTTCATGCTGGCGGCGATCGGAATGAGCCGGAGCTAGCAATTCACGGCGCTCGTCGCTTGACACGGCGGCGTCCGCGGTGATCTTTCTCATAAGATAACTGAACGCCCGGGAGCACTTCCCGGGCGTTAACGCGTGGGAAACAACCGATCTGCTTCCCTCGACCGGCCAATTAGGCCACGCTACCCGCCCCCCGGGCTCCGCCCCAAGAAGTTGCCACCATGCCCAAGCACCTGCTCATCGTCGAATCGCCCGCCAAGGCCAAGACGATCAATAAATACCTCGGCAAGGACTTCACCGTCCTGGCCTCGTATGGGCACGTGCGCGACCTGGTCCCCAAGGAAGGCGCGGTCGATCCGGACAACAGCTTTGCGATGCGTTACGACCTGATCGAGAAGAACGAGAAGCATGTCGAAGCCATCGCGCGTGCTGCCAAGGGCGCCGACGACATCTTTCTGGCGACCGACCCGGACCGCGAGGGCGAGGCGATCAGCTGGCACATTGCCGAGATCCTGAAAGAGCGGGGCCTGCTCAAGGACAAGCCGATGCAGCGGGTGGTGTTTACCGAAATCACCCCGCGCGCGATCAAGGAAGCCATGCTCAAGCCGCGCGCGATCGCCGCCGACCTGGTGGATGCGCAGCAGGCGCGCCGCGCGCTGGATTATCTGGTCGGCTTCAACCTGTCGCCGGTGCTGTGGCGCAAGGTGCAGCGCGGGTTGTCGGCCGGTCGCGTGCAGTCGCCGGCGCTGCGCATGATCGTGGAGCGCGAAGAAGAGATCGAAGCCTTCATCGCGCGCGAATACTGGTCCATCGATGCGCATTGCCGGCATCCATCGCAGGCTTTCAATGCACGGCTGATCAAGCTGGACGGGCAGAAATTCGAGCAGTTCACCGTCACCGACGGCGACACCGCAGAAGCGGCGCGGCTGCGCATCCAGCAGGCCGCGCAAGGCGTGCTGCATGTGACCGATGTGGCCAGCAAGGAGCGCAAGCGTCGCCCTGCCCCGCCGTTCACCACTTCCACGCTGCAGCAGGAAGCTTCGCGCAAGCTCGGGTTCACCACCCGCAAGACCATGCAGGTGGCGCAGAAGTTGTACGAAGGCGTGGCGCTGGGCGACGAAGGCTCGGTCGGCCTGATCAGCTATATGCGTACCGACTCGGTGAACCTGTCGCAGGACGCGCTGTCGGAAATCCGCGACGTGATCGCGCGCGATTACGGCACCGCCTCGCTGCCGGACCAGCCCAACGCCTACACCACCAAATCCAAGAACGCGCAGGAAGCCCACGAAGCGGTGCGCCCGACCTCGGCACTGCGTACGCCGGCACAGGTGGCGCGCTTCCTGTCCGACGACGAGCGCCGCCTGTATGAGTTGATCTGGCGCCGCGCCGTGGCCTGCCAGATGATTCCGGCCACGCTCAACACCGTCAGCGTGGATCTGTCGGCCGGAAGCGAGCACGTATTCCGCGCCAGCGGCACCACGGTGGTGGTCCCCGGCTTCCTGGCCGTCTATGAGGAAGGCAAGGACACCAAGAGCAGCGAGGACGAGGACGAAGGCCGCAAGTTGCCGCTGATGAAGGCCGGCGACAACATCCCGCTGGACCGCATCGTCACCGACCAGCACTTCACCCAGCCGCCGCCGCGCTTCACCGAAGCGGCGCTGGTCAAGGCGCTGGAGGAATACGGCATCGGCCGTCCCTCCACCTACGCCTCGATCATCCAGACCCTGCAGTTCCGCAAGTACGTCGAGATGGAAGGCCGCAGCTTCCGCCCCACCGACGTCGGCCGTGCGGTATCCAAGTTCCTTTCCGGGCATTTCACCCGCTACGTGGATTACGACTTCACCGCCAAGCTCGAAGACGACCTGGATGCGGTCTCGCGTGGCGAGGCAGAGTGGATCCCGTTGATGGAGAAGTTCTGGGGCCCGTTCAAGGAACTGGTCGAGGACAAGAAGGATTCGCTGGACAAGACCGACGCCGGCAGCGTGCGCGTGCTCGGCACCGACCCGGTCAGCGGCAAGGAAGTCAGCGCGCGCATCGGCCGCTTCGGCCCGATGGTGCAGATCGGCAGCGTGGAAGACGAAGATAAGCCCACGTTTGCGTCGCTACGTCCGGGCCAGAGCATCTATTCGATCTCGATCGAAGACGCCCTGGAACTGTTCAAGATGCCGCGCGCACTGGGCCAGGACAAGGACCAGGATGTCAGCGTGGGCATCGGACGCTTCGGCCCGTTTGCGCGCCGTGGCAGCGTGTATGCGTCGCTGAAGAAGGAAGACGACCCGTATACCATCGACCTGGCGCGTGCGGTGTTCCTGATCGAAGAGAAGGAAGAGATTGCGCGCAACCGCGTGATCAAGGACTTCGAAGGCAGCGACATCCAGGTGCTCAATGGCCGCTTCGGTCCGTACATCAGCGATGGCAAGCTCAACGGCAAGATCCCCAGGGATCGCGAGCCGGCGTCGCTGACGTTCGAAGAAGTGCAGCAGTTGCTGGCCGATACCGGCAAGCCGGTGCGCAAGGGCTTTGGCGCCAAGAAGGCCACGCTCAAGAAGAACGCGGTCAAGGATTCGGCGCCAAAGAAGCCCGCAGCCAAGAAAACCGCGACCAAGACGGCGGCCAGCAAGACCGCTGCAAAGAAGGCGCCGGCCAAGAAAGCGGCTGCCGAGAAAGGAACCAAGCGCGTGGTCAAGAAGACCGTGAGCAAGGCCGCAGACTAAAAGACGCAGCATGACCCACATACTCACCCTGGATAACGCTGTCGCCACGCTGACCCAGGGCGGCGTGATCGCCTACCCCACCGAAGCGGTGTGGGGCCTGGGCTGCGACCCGCGCCAGGAAGCGGCCGTACTGCGGCTGCTCGAGATCAAGCGGCGCCCGGTCGACAAGGGTGTGATCGTGGTGACCTCGCGCGTGGACGTGCTGCGCGACTGGGTCGACATCGATGCACTGGCGCCGGCACGCCGGCAGGACGTGCTGGCCAGCTGGCCCGGCCCGCATACCTGGATCCTGCCCGTCACCGCACGTGCGCCGCGCTGGGTCACCGGCGAGCATGACGGACTGGCGGTACGCATCAGCGCCCATCCGGTCGTGGCAGCGCTGTGCGCGGCCTGGGGAGCACCACTTGTGTCGACCAGCGCCAACCTGGCTGGCGAGCCGCCAGCGCGCAGCCGCGCTGCACTGGAACCGGCCTTGCTGGCAACGATCGACGGCGTCGTGGACGGCGAGGTGGGCGCGCTGGCGCAGCCAACCCGGATCCGCGACGCGCGCAGCGGCCAGATCCTGCGCGACTGAGCGCAGCTGACAAACGAATGCACTGCCACTCGCTGCGTTCGCTCCTGTTCGGTTCCGCATGTCGGTCGCACATCTGTGTGCCTTCGCGCTGTGATGCCCACCTGATGGCTGCCTACGCCCTTCGGCAGCAGTTCGCCGCCCCGTGGCGTGTTGCCACGTCTCCCCTGCACTCCGTTCAGCCGAGCCCCTTTGCGGCAGCCGCACAGGCGCGCACACTGCGGTCATGCGTACCGTCCTGACTCTTCTGCTACTGGCCGCGGCGCTGCCTGCGTCGGCCGCCACCCCAGCGAGCAAACCCGACCCCAATGTGCGGGTCTATCGCTGCGTGAGCAGCACCGGCACCGTCGCCCTGCAGGACGCGCCCTGCAGCAGCGGTCGCCAGCAGGTGCTGGACATGCAGCGCCCGCAGGACCCACCGCCGCGTCCAGCGCGTGCGGAGCCACCGGCACAGGTCGCCGCAGCGCCCGCGCGCGAGGTCCGCATCGTCACCGTGCAACCGCCACAGCCGATGTACGAGTGCACCACCGAAGACGGCAACCGCTACACAAGCGACAGCCCGGAAGGCAATCCGCGCTGGGTGCCAACCTGGGGACCGGCGTATGTGGGCAATGGCATTGGTCGCCCGGTGAATGGCGGCGGCATCCAGCGCCCGCCGATCTCGGTCAGCCCGCGCCCAGCGATCTCGGTGCAGGGCGGCTCCGGACGGGGGAGCATCCGCGGCAGCGCAAGCATCGGTGTAGACACCGACCAAGGCGGCTATCAGGGCGGTTACAACGACGGCGGCTACGGCGGCACGGTGATCGTGCCGTACGGCAATGTGCAGATCCGCGACGAATGCCATGCGCTGCCTGCACAGGAAGTCTGCGCGCGCCTGGCCGACCGCCGCTGGGAGCTGATCCGCCGCTATAACAGCGCGCTGCAGAGCGAGCGCGAGGATCTCAGCCGCGAACAGCGCGGCATCGAAGCGCGCCAGCAACGCGATTGTGGCGGCGCATGAGGCGCTGGCGGCTGTTGGGAATGATGGCGTTGAGCGTGACCGCGATGGGTTCGCTGGCCGACGCGCAGGAAGTGGCGATCTATCGCTGTACCGATCCCACCGGTGCGCTGACGGTGCAAAACATGCCGTGCCCGAAAGGCATGCAACAACAGAAGAAGCTCATGACCGCACCGGCGGCGGTGCCATTCGCGCCAGGCGGAGCAACCGCATCGCCAGCACGTGCGACGCCAGCGCCGCAACAACGCGTTGCTGCGCCAGCCGTTGCATCGGCGCCAGTTGCACCGACCACGCCCGTCGCACCACCGGCACCGGCGTTGACCTCTACCTCGACGCTGCCGCCGCCACCGCTGTTCGAGTGCACCACGCACGACAACGGGCGTTACTTCACCGAAGATCGCGAGCCAGCCACGCGCTGCCTGCCAATGCAGACGACTAATCTGGCGGGCGGGCCTGCGACCGGTGGCGGTAGCGCGTGCGAGGTGGTTACCGACCGCTGCGCGCCGGTACCGGACCAAAGCTTGTGCGAGGCGTGGCGCAAACGTGCCGAGCAGGCCGAATCCACCTGGCGCTTCTCCGACGAAGCGCAAGCGACCGAACGCAAAGAGCGCTTTGATCAGATGCGCCGGGTACTCGACGAAAGCCGCTGCGCCAATCCGACCGCAACGCCCTAAGCACACCTCTCGTGTGATCGGCGCAGCGAGATCTGCAGCAAAGGCGAGCAATCGCCAGCGTCATTCCGCCAGACGCGCTCGGAGCCAGCGTGTGCAGGAACGGGCCGGTCAACCTCCCTGCGCTGTCCATCGTCGCGACACAGGTGCTTTGTTGCCTGCGCCTAAAACCCGTAACGCAAGAATCCGCCATCTACCGCGATGCATTCGCCGGTGATGTAACTGGCGGCTGGCAAACATAGAAATCCTACTGCAGCGGCCACCTCCTCCGGTTCGCCGATGCGGCGCATCGGGGTGCGTTCGATCACTTGCTCGTAGTAATCCGGATCCGACAACGGCCCGGAGGTGCGGCGTGTGCGGATGTACCACGGCGCCACCGCGTTGACGCGGATGCCGTCTTCGGCCCATTCCACCGCCAGGTTGCGCGTCATCTGCTGCAACGCCGCCTTGGTCATGCCGTACGGCGCGCCGCTGCGCACATGGGTGATGCCCGAGACGCTGCCGACATTGACGATCGCTGACGCAGCATGTTGCGTCAGCAACGGATGCGCATAACGCGACAATTCGAATGCGGAAAACACATTCGTTTCGAAGATGCCGCGCCACTCGTCTTCGGTGTAATCGATCGCGGCGCGGCTGACGTTGCCGCCGGCATTGTTGATCAGCAGATGCAAGCCGTCGGCGTGGTCTTCCACCCAATCCAGGATCGCGCGGCGCTCTTCATCGTCGGAAACATCGGCGGCCAACCCGTGCAGTTCGCGCTGGGGAAATTCCTCGGCAAGTTCATCGCGCGCCTGCGCCAGGGCATCGGCATCGCGGGCCACCATCAGCAGGTCGGCGCCGAAGCCGAGCAGTTCGCGCGCAATGGCAAGGCCAATCCCGGCGCTGGCGCCGGTGATGAGGGCGGTCTGTCCATCCAGCCGCCAACGGTGCGTTGTCACGTGGGTACCCCTCTTCAAGACGCAGGAAAACGGCCGCTGCTGCGCAGTTGACGCGCATGCGTGGCCCAAGCGTTAGGATACCGCCACCCCGAGCGAGGTCACGACGATGAAGATGCATTGGATGCTTGCAGCCGGCCTGGCGTTGTCGCTGAGCGCCTGTCAGCGGCCGCAGCCCGCGCCCACCGAACAGAAGCCCGATCCCCAGGCCACCGCGCTGCGCGACCACATTCAGGAGCCGCTGAACAAGGCGCACGCGGTGCAGGCCTCGACCGATCAGGCCGCCGAAGAGCAGCGCAAGGCGATCGACGCCGCCACGCAGTAGCGGAATCGGAGGTCCGCAATCTGCTGGCGTCGCGACCTGATGTGCGCGCCGACGATTTGAATCAAGCGTCCTGCCGTCTGCTTGCTTCGTTCGGCCGTCGCACACCGCATCATCCGCCTGCAACACAGCAAGGCCGGCACATGGCCGGCGTTGCGACGCATCAGGTGCTGCTCAAACGCGCCGCATCAGAATCCGCAGAAGCAATACGCCAGCGATTTCACCGGCGTGCCACCCGCCTTGCTGTCGTGCACGGCGCTTTCGACAAAGCGCAGCTGCGTGTCCACTTCCGGCAACGCGCGGGCCACAAGTGCGCGTGCCATGCCCGAGTCGCTCAGCATCCATGCGCCCATGCGGCTGCCGGCGAACCCGTTCATGAACTGCGAGAACGGCGTGGCCGGCTTTTCCACATAGCGCACGCGGAACTTGCCACGGCTCAGCTTGGCGCGGTCGGCCGCATCGGCCACCGCTTCGGACATGCCGCCGAACGCATCCACCAACCCACGCTCCTTGGCCTGCGCGCCGCTCCACACACGGCCACGCGCAACCTTGTCGATCGCGTCCACCGACTGGTGGCGCGCCTGCGCCACCTTGCCGGTGAAATCGGCGTAACCCTTGTTGATCACCGCCTGGATAACCTGGCCGGCGGCCGGATCCAGCGGCCGGGTGATGTCGAACGCACCAGCGAACCGCGTGGTGCCCACGCCGTCGGTATGCACGCCAATCTTGTCCAGCGCGCGGGTCAGGTTCGGCACCATGCCGAAGATGCCGATGGAACCGCTGATGGTCGACGGGTCGGCGTAGATGCGATCGGCATTCATGCTGATCCAATAACCGCCGGAAGCGGCCAGATCGCCCATCGAGACCACCACCGGCTTGCCGGCCTGCTTGAGTGCGACCACTTCGCGGCGGATCTGCTCGGAGGCGAACACTTCGCCGCCGGGCGAATCCACGCGCAGCACCACCGCCTTCACTTTCTCGTCGTCACGCGCCTGGCGCAGCAGCGCCGCGGTGGACTCGCCACCGATGCGACCGGCCGGCTGTTCACCGCCGCTGATTTCGCCGGTCGCCACCACCACCGCCACCTGCGGGCGGCTGTCCATCGGCGAATCCTGCGCCTGCAACTGGCTCAGATAATCGTTGAAACCGATGTTGCGGAAACCGCTTTCGGCATCGCTATCGGCCACGCCGCGCTTGACCAGCAACGCATCGACTTCCTCGCGGGTCTTGAGCCCGTCCACCAGCTTCTGCTGCAGCGCGAACTTGGCCAGGTCGCCACCGGCGGCGGCCACGCCCTCAGGCAGCGTGTCGATACCGGCGGTCAGCTGCGCCGGGCTCAGCTTGCGCGCAGTGACCACGTCGGCCAGATAGCGCTGCCACACATCGTTCATCCAGAACAGATCCGCTTCCTTGGCATCGGCAGAGGCCGCGTCGAGGATGTACGGCTCGGCGGCGGACTTGTACTCGCCCACGCGGAACAGATGCACGTCCACGCCGAGCTTGTCCTGCAGGCCTTCGCGGAAGTACTGGCGATAGCGGCCGAGGCCTTCCAGCAGCACGCTGCCCATCGGATCCAGATACACCTCGTTAGCCTGCGCGGCAAGCAGGTACTGGCCCTGGCTCATGCTCTCGCTGAAGGCCACGATCTGCTTGCCGGAGGCACGCAGCTTCTGCAGCGCAGCGGCCACTTCGCGCTGCGAAGCGAAACCGGACGGTTGGAACTTGTCCAGATTCAACAGCACGCGCTCGATCTTGCGATCTTTGCCGGCCGCCTCGATCACCCGCACCAGGTCGCGCAGCTGCACTTCTTGAGCGCTCTTGTCGCCCACTGCCTTGGCCAGCGACCGGCTTACCGGGTCGGCGCTGAACTGCTCGACCAGCGTGCCTTCCGGGTTGATCACCAGGGTGGTGCGCTCAGCCAGCGGCTTAGTGCCGTCGCCACGCGCGAGCGCCACCACGAACACCAGCAGCAGCATAAACAGGAAACCGAAGAACACCAGGTTGAAAATGAGGCGCCGGGTGAAATTCATCACATCCCACAGGCCGACGAAGAAGCTGGCGATGGGACTGCGACGCACGGGATGGTTCATGGAAAACTCCGTCGAAAGACGCTGCATACAAATCGATGGTGCCCAGCATACCGGCTGCGCAGCGCGCGCGGCATGCGCTGGAAGTCAGGGTGTCGCGGTGGCGGTCAGCCGCCGGCTGGTCTGGCGAAAGCGCAGCCCCATCAGGAGCGAGGCCACCGTCAGGCCCAGAATCAGGCCTACCCACATGCCCTGCGGCCCCCAGCCCAGCCCCAGGCCGAGCCCGGCGCCGATCGGCATGCCCACGCCCCAGTACGAAAACATTGCCAGGAACATTGGCACATGGGTGTCCTTGAGCCCGCGCAGCGCACCGGCCGAGAGCACCTGGATGCCATCGGGAAACTGGAATGTGGCGGCAAACAGCAGCAAGACCGAGGCCAGCGCGGCCACGGCCACATCGTCCGTATAGACGCCGACGATGGCATCATGGCCCAGCAACAGTGCGCTGGCCGACAGCGCTTGGGTGCCCAGCACGATCGCATAGCCGGCCCAGGCCGCGCGCCGCATGCCCAGCGGATCGCCACGCCCCACCGCATGGCCGACGCGCACGGTGGTGGCCTCGGCCACGCCCATCGGGATCATGAAACACAGCTGCGCGACGTTGATCGCAATCTGGTGCGCGGCCGCTTCGGTGGAGCCCAGCCGGCCGATCAACAACGCGGTGACGATAAACAACCCGCCTTCCATCAGCACGGTGATGCCGATCGGCAAGCCGGTGCGCAGCAACTCGCCAATGGCGCGCCAGCGCGGGCCTTCCAGGTGGGTGAACAATTGCAGATGCGCAAAGCGCCGCGCGCGCCACAGGTACAGCGCAAACACGCTCGCCTGCACCCACAGGGTGATGGCCGAGGCCATGCCCAGTCCTTCGGCACCGTGCTCGGCGAAGCCGAACTTGCCATAGGTCAGCGCATAGCCCGTCGGTGCCAGGACCAGCAAACCGCCAAAGCCCAGCAGCATGGTCGGCAGCGTCCAGTGCATGCCCTCGCTGAGGTAGCGCATGCAAAAGTAGAACGTCAGCGCCGGCACGCCCCAGCGCACTGTATGCAGAAAGTCGGTGGCGCCGGGCACGATGTCCGGCGCAATCCCGAAGGTGGGCAGCAACGGCGGCACCACGCTCAGGAACACGAACATCAGCGCACTCAGCCCCAGCGACAGCCACAGCGCCTGCCGGAACAGCGGCCCGATCTCGCGCTCGCGGCCGGCGCCCATCAGTTGCGAAACCGAGGTGGTCAATGAGATCAATGTGCCGATCGGCACCAGCATCGGCAGCCACAACAGCGAGGTGCCGATGGTCACCGCGGCCAGCGTGGCAGTGCCGTGGTGGCCGGCGATGACGTTGTCGACAAACCCGATCAGGCCGGTGGAGACGTGGCCGAGCACCAGCGGCAACGCAAGCAGGCCGGTGGTACGCACTTCCGAGGCGAAGCCTGGCGTCGCGGACGGGGGGGCTGAAGAAACAGACATGAAAACCAATTGCTGCGTGGACTACGGCCGTGCCGGGAGGCGCTGGCACCGGGTCGCGTGGGCCGGCTATCTTACCCCTACTTTCCGACTGCGGCCTTGTCGCGCATATGGGTAGAGCCTGCTGCGCGTAAGCGCGTGCGGGCAAAAAGACGCGACGGCTGCTGCGACCGGACCAGCGCGGCATAAACGTTGCAAGCGTGCGCCAACGCGGTCCCTTCGGAATCGCGTCTTCGGCAGCGCGCCCCTCCCACCACCCGCCAACCGGACCTGGCTCAGGTCACTGCATTTGACCGCGCACCACCCCACGGATTGCGAAAACTGTTCGACTGCACGGCACGGCGCGTTCTGCCACGCCTGCGGGCAAAGCGTGCACAACCCGATGCGCACGCGGTGGAAGAAGTGTTCGAATCGTTCTGGCATCTGGATGGGCGCATCTTCCGCACCCTGCGCGATCTGCTGGTGCCCGGACGCCTGGCGCTGCGCTTGCTGAGCGGCCAACGCCGCGCCGATGCGGCTGTTGCTGATCCTGAGCCTGTTGACGTTCTTCATCGCGCGCATCGCCGTGCACGCGTCCGACGCAGACAACGATATCGCCACGCCGCCCGGTACCAGCCAGACTGCTGTGCCCAAGGATTTCGCGCACGCACACACGCCGACACAGGTGGAAGCGCTGCGCAGTCAACTGGTCGAGACGCTGACGCAGACGCGCACCGTGGTGCCGACCGCCATCGCACGCGACAGCGTGGACGCCGGCATTGCGCGCACCAATGCCGAAGCGCACAGGCGCTTGGCGCAATTGCAAGCCGATGCGCGCCCGATCAGCGCCGTGCCCACCGCGGAGGCAGACAGCGACAGCACGTTCTTTGCGGTGATGGGCAAGCCGTGGGACCCGGTGAGCAACCCGTTGCACTACGCGGCGCTACCGCAATTCGCCAACCGCTGGATCAACACGCTACGCAGCCATATCCGCGACAACGTGCCGCGCCTGCCCAGCAATCCGCAGCTGCTCCATCACGCGTTCTTCGCCGCAGTGCCGTCTGCGTTGCTGGTGCTGGTGCCGCTGTTTGCGCTGCTGTTACGCGTGTTCTATGTGCGCAGCGGGCAGGTGTATCTGGAGCATCTGGTGGTGGCGTTGTTTGGACTGGTGCAGTTGGGCCTGACGGTGTGGATGCCGGTGTATCTGCTGTGGATGCAGCGATGCGTGTATGCGCAGTCCTGGCCAGTGACCGGGCTCACGTACATCGGCCTGAGCGGCGTGTACCTGGTGTTCGTGACGGTTGCCGCCGCGCTGTTGATGGTGGCGAGCCCGGCGCGTCTTTGCTGCGGTGCCGATGTGGATGCGACTGAGCGATAACACCCGCATTGCAGTGGGCCGACTCAAGTTCCAAGTGCAACACTTTTCTCCACTGCAGACCCGCGTTTTCTGTCAAAACACTGGCTCACGTAACTTTTGCACAATCAATGGCCTGCTGGGCTGCCCGTCCATACGTTGCGCTAACAGCAGGTCTCTCGAGCTGTTGCACTTGACTCTTGAGACCGCCGTGTGACGCAGTGAGGCTGAGCGCGCGCGGTGCGCCGTATGTGGCCGCGCTATCTGACGCCAACAGCCGCTTCCACCAATGCCGCGCGCGCAAGCTTAAACATGGCGCGCACGCCTACCGCGCCAAAATCCTGCCGCGACCGATCAACGCGCCAGCTGCCGCTTCAACCATGTGCTGCGGGTGGCCGGTGCTTGGACGAGGAAGGCATCGCGCAAACCATCGCGCTCCTGGGACGGGGTGCGCTGTGCCAGCACTGCCAGTTGCTCCAGCTGGCCGGCATCCAGGCTGCGCAGCGCGGCCAGCATGGCGTCGCGCTGGGCCGGCGGCACGTAGCCGATCAGGGGCTGTAATTGCGCATAGAACGCTCCCACCTGCGAGCCCAGGCGCCAGCCGTCGCGATGCAGGCGATCCATCGCGCCGAATTGCGTGTGCAACGCGCGTTGCTGATCCTCAGGCAAAGCCTGCAGACGCTCGCGTGCATGACGCAGCACTACGCGGTCGGTTGCAGTCAGCCCCTTCCAGGCGGCGTAGCGCGCGCGCAGCTCGGCCTGCTGCGCGGGCGTCATCGCCTCCCAGCGCGCGCGTTGCTGCGCGGCGCTCGGGGTTGTGCTCGATACTGGGGCAGCCGGCGTGGATGCCGACGGTGCAGCGCTGGCTTCTTCCAGCGGCATCGGCATTGTCTGCGCGCCGGTAATGCCTGCAATCGCGCAGAGCAACAGGCCGCACCAGTTAGTTGGCTTCATCATCGACCGTCTCCAGCGGGGCGGAAGGCTGCTCGACCGCGCTGGCATGCGCGCCGGATTCGTCCACCGGCACCGGGTGGCCGGCAGCATACCAGGCATAGAAATCCGCAGAACGCACCAATTCCAGATCGGGGTCGGCCAGCATGGCCTGGTCGCGCGGGTCCATGCCTGGCTTAGCCACTGCATCGGACAGGTCGGCCGCGGGCAGTTCTTCCACCAAGACCGGTGCCGCGTCGGTCACATGCAGTACGCCGGCCGGCGCCTGCGACACGGGCTCGGGTGGTAGCGCCGGCCGGCGGTGGGTCCACCACCAGCCCAGCACCGCCAGCAAGAGAGCCAAGGCCAGCACGCCCAGCGCCATGCCTGCATGGCGACGCTCCAGCTGCGGCCACTGCCATTGCCGCCTGGGGCGCGTGCGTGCAGCGGCCGGACGCTGCGGCGCCGGTGCTGGCGCGGCCGTCTGCAGCGACATCCCGGCCAAGGCCGAATCGCGCAGCTGGCTGAGCCGGGTCAGCTGGGCCGGGGTCAGATCGCGCAGTTCCATCTGCGCTGCCTCGGCCAGGGCCCGCCAGGCCTGTGCGTCCGGGTTGCCGGCAGCATCGCGCGGGCAGGCACCGGCCAGCGACTGCCGGTAGTCCGCCGCCTCGATACCCTGCACCTCGCTGGCCGCTTCCTCTTCCAGCCCGGCCACGATCCGCAGCAGCAGGGCCAGGCGGTCGGCGGTCTGCATCCGGCCCAACGCGGTGAATGGGGGCAGCCAGGTGCCCGACATCGGCTCGCGTCGCAGCGGTGGCGCGGTGGCCAGCAAGCTCCAGAAGCGCATCGGCCAGCCAGCCATCGGTCGACCTGCTGCCTGGCTGCTGAAGGCGCGCAAGGCCGCTGCGAGGGCGCGCTCAGCGGCGGCTACGTCGCCGCATTGCAATTGTGCGAGCACCAGACCCCGGCGTTCGACACCGCGCAAGAAGGCAGATAACGCGGCAGGGGTCACGGGGGCGTCGGGGACTACGGTCATGAGAACTCCAGCATCGGCCGGCATGATACCGACGCGATTGGCCCCCGCCGATGGCTTGACAGATCGGCCCGGCCGCGTTCTGCCTTCACACCACCCGAGCCGATCTCTGCGGTGGGTTGTGCACAGCGGCGGACATACCGATACACAGGCGTCTGTCAACTGTTGTTTTTTCTTTGTTGCAATCGTGTTTCACGCCTAAGTGATTGAAATTTATTGACTTATTCATGTTGGCTAAAAAATGTCCAAGAGGTTGCGAAGGCTAGTGAATCCATCGTCGCAGCGTGGAGCACAAGACTAATTCACAGCTTTATCCACAGGCGGTGTGGATAAACCTGTTTCCATAGCCCTCCCATAGGTTTACGTCGGATTTATCACTTCCGTCACAGAAACGCCGCCGCACCGGCGCCGATTTGAGCCGGTTCGGGTCGGCTGCCGGCCTCTGGACAGGGTCGGTAGACTGGTCGGATGTCTTCGACCGTCGCCACCCTGCGCGTCGCCTTGCCGGTGCCGCTGCCGCAGTTATTCGACTATCTGCCTCCGGCCGATGCGCCGCTGGCCGACCCGGTGCGGGTCGGCTGCCGGGTGCGGGTGCCGTTCGGGCCACGCGAGTTGATCGGCGTGGTGGTGGAGATCGGCCAACTGCCCACGGCCGACGGCCTGCGCCCGGCACTGGCCTGGTGCGACCAAGCGCCGCTGCTGGTCGATGAACTGGCCCGCTCGCTGCAGTGGCTAGCGCGCTACACCCACGCCCCGCTCGGCGAGGCCCAGGCCAGCGCCCTGCCCGGCCCCTTGCGCCGCGGCGAGCCGCTGGCCGATACCCACGCCTGGGCCTGGCAGCTGACCGAAGCCGGCCGCAGCGGTGCCGCCAGCCTGCGCACGGGCAGCCGCCCTGCCCTGCTGGCCGCTCTTCTGCTCACCGGCGCAGTGGGCGAAGAACAACTGGACCCGCTACTGCCGCAATGGCGCGAAGCCGCGCGCAGCCTGGCCAAGCGCAACTACACCGAACGTGTGGCAGTGCCAGCCGACACCATCTCACCGCGCCCGGGCAGCGGCCCCCAGCTCAACGAGGAACAACAGGCCGCCGCCGCCGCGATCCGCGCGCATCGCGGTTTCGCCACCTATCTGCTCGATGGCGTCACCGGCAGCGGCAAGACCGAGGTCTATCTGCAGGCAATCGCCGATTGCCTGGCCGCCGGCAGGCAGGCGCTGGTGCTGGTACCGGAGATCGGCCTGACACCGCAGACATTAGGCCGCTTCCGGGCGCGCCTGGGCGTGCCGGTGCACGCGCTGCACTCCGGACTCTCCGATGGCGAGCGCGCACGCGTGTGGGCAGCGGCCTGGCGCGGCGAGGCCAAGCTGATCGTCGGCACTCGTTCGGCGGTGTTCACTCCGCTGCCGAACGCCGGCCTGATCGTGATCGACGAAGAACACGACGGCAGCTACAAGCAGCAGGACGGCATCCGCTATCACGCGCGCGATTTCGCCCTGGTGCGCGGCAAGGCGCTGGATGTGCCGGTGATTCTGGGCAGCGCCACGCCATCGCTGGAGAGCCTGCACAACGCCTACTCGGGCCGCTACCAGCATCTGCGCCTGTCGCGGCGCGCCGGCGAAGCGCGTCCGCCGCGCGTGCGCGTGCTCGACGTGCGCAAGCGGCCGCTCAAGGACGGCCTGTCGCCGGAAGTGCTGGCCGGCATCGGCGCTACCCTGGCGCGCGGCGAGCAAGTCCTGGTGTTCAAGAACAGGCGTGGCTATGCGCCGGTGCTGCTGTGCCACGACTGCGGCTGGACCGCGGCTTGCCAGCGCTGCAGCACGCCGCTGCACCAGACCCCGATGACCGTGCATGCCGGCGGCCGCCGCCTGCAGTGCCACCATTGCGGCGCGCGCCAACCTGCACCGCTGGCCTGCCCGGCCTGCGCCAGCCTGGCGCTGCAGCCGCAGGGCATCGGCACCGAGCGACTGGAAGAGCGCTTGACCGACGCCTTCCCGGACGTGCCGGTGGTGCGCATCGACCGCAGCACCACCCAGCGCCGCGACGCACTGGAAACCCAGTTCGCCCGACTCGGCACCGAGGCCGGCATCCTGGTCGGCACGCAGATCCTGGCCAAGGGCCACGACCTGCCCCGGCTGACCATGGTGGTGGTGGTCGGCATCGACGAAGGCCTGTTTTCGGCCGACTTCCGCGCCGCCGAAAAACTGGCCCAGCAGTTGATCCAGGTAGCAGGACGCGCCGGCCGCGCCGACCGCCCGGGCGAAGTCTGGTTGCAGACCCATCACCCCGAACATCCGTTGCTGCAGACCCTGGTCAACGGCGGCTACCACGCCTTTGCCGACGCCGAGCTGCAACAGCGCGAAGCGGCCGGATTCCCACCCTTCGCGCACCTGGCCTTGTTCCGTGCCGAAGCCAAGGATGTGGCTGCGGCCAATCACTTCCTATTGGCGGTGCGTGGTTTGACCAGCACCGACCCCAGCACCCAATCGCCGGCGTTTGCCGCAGTAGAATGCTACGGCCCGATGCCGGCCCCAATGCCACGCCGCGCCGGATTCCAGCGCACCCAACTGCTGTTGTCGGCGCAACAACGCTCGGCGTTGCATCGCTTGCTCGATACGCAACTGCCGGCGATCCATGCGCTTCCGCAAGCCCGCCGCGTACGCTGGTCGCTGGATGTGGACCCGATCGATTTGTATTAGGGCACGGCGTATCGAACATCGTTCGCAGCCAGACACACGCTCTGCGCAGTTTGCTCGCTTTTTAGGGACGCGCTCGCACGCGATGCGGCTACCGGCAATGCCCGTCGCGCCCGGGTTCGCTCCTTGTATCTGGACATGGCCGCCTAACAGCGGTGTGTCTTCCGACTGATCATCCGAGCAGATGCGGGAAGTCCATGCGCTCCTGAAGCGTCAAGCTTGTATCGTGGATCGGCTCGCGCATCTGCATTTGCTGGTCCTTGCGTGTCCGAACGGTATCCAGAGTCCGCCACAGGCGTGAACTCGCATCACAAGGCAGGACCAGGACCGGCGTTGATCGTCGTCCATTCCGTCTGAGGAGGTTTCCATGTCCCTGATCGTGGGCATCGCGTCGCCAAGCACAGCGTGGATCTGGCCATCGAGCTGGGCAATGGCAAGTACCGCATGAAGGCCAAGCTCTCCAACGATCCGACAGGATGTGCGGCCCTGTACGCCTGGCTGTGCACCCACGCCCAGCCGGACAGCTGGGTCGTGATGGAAGCCACCGGCATCTATCACCAGGCGCTGGCCGAGTTCCTGTACGCGCACGGCTACCGGGTGTGCGTACTCAATCCAGCGCAGGTGGCGCTAGACGCGCGCAGCCAGTTGCAGCGGGGCAAGACCGACCGCAGCGATGCGAAGCTGATCGCCAGCTACATCTCCCGCACCGGCTCGGCGCGGCTGCGCGCCGGACTGTACATGCCAGCCCTGGTGGCCATGCGCCATCACCCGGTGGTTACCGCGCTCAAACAGCCTCTGCATGCCCGCGGCAAACACGGCAAGCAGATCGTCTGCGCCGCCATGCGCAAGCTGCTGCATCTGGCCTACGGCGTGCTCAAATCCAGCACTGCGTTTGACCCGCAGAAGGCCCTTGCCACATGAGGGGCAAGACGGTATCTGCGAAAAACGCCAGGCCCGCAGGCAGCGCGTGTGGCCCATGCAATGAACAACACTGGCGTCGGTGGAGACTCGACACCTGGAGCAGATACTGAGGTATCCCCACGTTTTGCAGCACCAATGTCAGCTGCTCGCGCGCTGCGTCGGGCAGTGTGCGCAAGCGATCTAGCCAGCGTGAGACCGGTTCCATGGGCCAGTGCCTGACCAACGCCTCGCGGCCGACGCGCAGCGTCGAGTGGAGCTTGCGAGTGCTGCTGCGTGGCGATCCGCTACGAAGGCGGCCTTGATGCGACCACCGGCCAAGCCGAGCCTGACCTGGAGCGCACCGACGACCGCAGCAAGATCGTGCAGACCGCGCCCGCAACCAGGTGATCTTCAGCGTCCAGGGCCACCGCCCGCCTGTTCAATCCGGCCAAACCGGCCAGCTGCCAGCTCGCCACTTAATTCCACTGTGTTACAAATAATCGTACCTTTGTGCCACTATTGGAAGACCTTCAGGCCACGCGGGAGAGCTGTGTTGAATAGGTCACTGGAAGTGCGTTTTGAACAGTACGGGGAAGTAGTTGCTGCCGCCCTGTCCCA